>CAMNNV010000134.1 GCA_946546075.1 uncultured Bacillota bacterium
CTCCTCCGCATCCATGGCGATGCTCAGTTTGCCCTTTGCCATGAAAAGATCCAGATCCGTCAGCAGCTGCTGGTTGTTTCTCAGATCATGATAATGCTCCGATACTCCCTCTGTGAGTTCCTGGAGGATGCGCTGGATCTCCCTCTGCTCATCCAGCTCCAGCTGCCTGAGTTTGTTGTTCATATCCACGATGACCTGCGGCTCGATGAACAAAGTAGCCCCGGAACTGCTCTGGTCGTGCACGATGCCGGGAACGCTGCTCCTGTGCTCCGCCTTGACGGGCACCACGTATCTGCCGTTTCGCATGGTGACGATGGAATCCTGGAGCACCGTCTTGTTGTCGGATCTCGTGATGATCTGGTTCATCTTGGCCTTGAGGCTGTCGTTTTGTCTTACGATCTCACGCCGGATGCTCCTGAGCTCGCCGCTGGCGTTGTCTGCCATCTCATCTTCTGAGATGATGCACCGGTCGATGTCCTCTGCCAGTTTGTCGGTGACGACGATGAGCTCCGTGATGGAATCGATCAGCGGGAGCTTCGGGATATCGTCGCTTCGCATGAATTTCACCACCTGGCCGGCCGTCTTCATGTTATAGAGGACACGAAGAAGCTGCGCCATGGTGAGGACCCCGCCTTTTCTGGCAAGGGAAACAAGTTCTTTTACATCATAAAAACCACCGATGGGTAATGGACCTTTCGCGTTTATGAGCTTTACCGCCTCTGTGGTTTCCTCTTGTCTTTCCCTTATTTCGGACACATCTTTTGCAGGCTCAAGTTCGGAAATGACATCGATCGTCAATCCCGAACCGGCCTGCTCCTTTAACATGTCTATGATTTTGTGATATTCCAGAATGTGTAGGGTCTTATCTTTCATCGAGGATTATCCGTTGTTTCTGTATTTTTCCAGTTCTTTCTTGAGCTGAAGGTTCTCCATCTGAAGGTCGAAGAAACTGTTCTCCAGTTCTCTGCACTTCTCTTCTACTTCCTTCACGACTGCATCCATGCTGGACTGCGTCTGTGTACGAGCAGCTTCCACAGCTTCCTTGAGGCTTCTGTTCTCCTCTTCCTGTGCTTTGATCTGGTTGAGAAGTTCATCCTTCTGGAGCACGACAGCCTGTGTTTCTTCTTTGTAGTCGAGATAATTCTTCTTTGATTCATCCCAGAGCTGTACGTAGTGCTGTGCATCCTTCTCCAGCTGCACGTTGATACGCTTGCTTTCTTCCAGCTCTTCGAGTACCTGGAAGTATTCGCTGGTGATGTTCACTGCTGCGAGTACACCGAGATTGGAAGGAACGACACCTGCATTCTTGGCAGCATCGGATACTTCCTGCATCTTGGAGTCAACATGTGCAGCGACCTGAATGATCTCTTCTCTGGATTTCTCACCTGCTATGACGTATTCCTGGCCATAGATCTTGACTTTAACTCTGTTGTTTTCCATAAGATTTCTCCTACATCTCTCTCAAGACTGCATTTAATTCGTTTCTGAGGGCCTCCAGCACGGCACCGTGCACCTTGGCCACTTCATCATCCGTCAGTGTTTTATCTTTATCTCTGTAAGTGAGCGTGAATGCTACACTCTTCTTGCCTTCTTCTACCTGCTTGCCTCTGTATACGTCGAAGAGTTTGACGCTTTCGAGGATGTCCCCGCCGTTGGCCAGGATCAGATCGCGGATCGTTCCGACTTCCATTTCCTCTTCCACGAGAAGTGCGATATCTCTTGAAGTGGATGGATACTTAGGAAGTGGATGGTAAACGATGGTCCTGTCACCGTTCTCCTCGATATAAGGCACGTTGAGTTCTGCGCAGTATACTCTGACTCCGCCCAGACCGAATTTCTCAGCTGCGTCAGGATGGATCTCACCCATGATGCCGATGCACTGCTCACCTGCCATGAGTCTCGCACATCTGCCAGGATGATACGTCTCGTCGCTAGCTTCCGCTACGTACTTGACATCGGAAACGCCCATCTTTTTGAAAAGTTCCTGGATGACTCCCTTGAGTGTGAAGAAGTCTTTTCCCTTGCCGAACATACCGATGCAAAGCGAGAATTCTTCTTCCGGAAGTCCTTCCGGACCGTCCTTGACGTCAAAGAATGTATTGCCGATCTCGAAGCAGCTTGCTTCGATGTTTCTTGAGTAGTTGCGTGCCAGAACTTCCATCATGTTCGGAAGAAGCGTCGTTCTCATGACGGAGTTTTCTTCTCCCAGAGGATTGATGATCTTGACGAAGTCTCTTCTTCTGTCATCTTCCGGCACTGCGATGAGGTCTACACCCTTCGGGCTTACGAAGGAGTATGTCTGGATCTCGTTGAGGCCCATTCCGCAGAGGGATTCTCTCATCAGGGATCTCTTGTATCTGTATTCCGGCATGCCGGCTTCTGTGTTGCTCTTTGGCAGAGTAACAGGAAGTCTGTCATATCCGTACATTCTTGCAACTTCTTCGATGTAATCTTCTTCTTCCAGAAGGTCCTGTCTTACTGTCGGCGGAGTTACTGTGATGATGTCACCCTCGCCGGAAGTCTTGATTTCCAGGCTCTCGAAGATGTCTACCATGTCCTGTCTAGGAAGATCGATTCCCAGAACGTAATTGATCCTGCTGACTCTGACATCGATGGTCTTGGCTTCTTCCGGATTCGGATATACGTCTACGCTGCCTGCACAGACCTTACCTGCGCCTACCATCTCGATCAGTCTGCAGACTCTGTCTGCTGCTGCCTCGCAGAGGTTCGGGTCGATGCCCTTCTCGAATCTGGAGGACGCTTCTGTTCTGAGGGTCAGCTTCTTGGAAGTGTTTCTGACGCTGTCGCCGTCGAAATTTGCGGACTCTACGATGATCGTCTTCGTATCTTCTTCGATCTCGGAGTTGAGGCCGCCCATAACGCCTGCGATGGCGATGCCGCGCTCTGCATCCTTGATCAGGAGCATGTTATCGCTCAAAGTACGCTCGGTCTCATCCAGTGTGACGAACTTCTCGCCTTCTGCGGCGTTCTCTACGATGATCTTGCCGCCCTTTACCTGATTGATATCAAAAGCATGGATCGGCTGGCCGTACTCGAGCATTACGAAGTTGGTGATATCTACGATGTTGTTGATCGGTCTCATGCCTGCATACATGAGTCTCTTCTGGAGCCACCAAGGTGACTGCTCTACCTTGACGTCTGTGACGACTCTTGCCACGTAGCGCTTGCAGCTCTCAGGGTTTCTGATCTCTACGGAAACGTGATCGGAGGATGCTCCGTCGCCGTTCTCTTCTCTGATCTGTGTATCAGGATATTCGAAAGGCTTGCCGAATGTAGCGGATGCCTCTCTTGCCATTCCGATCATAGCCAGGCAGTCCGGTCTGTTCGGTGTGATCTCGAAGTCGACGACCGCCTGCTTCAGGCCCATGGCCTCTGCGAAGTCCTGACCAGGAGTGCCCCCGTCCAGGATCCAGATGCCGTCCTTGTGTGCTACCGGAACGACCTTATCTTCGAATCCCAGTTCTCCTGCTG
>CAMNNV010000135.1 GCA_946546075.1 uncultured Bacillota bacterium
ATACCATAAGGAAGAAGCGATTTCTTTTATAAATAAAGAATTGCAAAAAGTTTGTATTTTTAGACAATTACTGATATTATAGTCATATAGATAGGGAGTATCCTTCAACTGTTTTCACCAATTTTTCACGAAATATGAACAAAAAATATTTTACATAGATATTCTAATTTGGTATACTTGTTCTTGAGCATTGTCAAAGATGCTTAAATTCTCTGCTTCGCTTGAAAGGTGGTACGAAGAATGAATGTGACAGACGTCAGAGTACGCAAGGTGAGCGATGATGGGAAGATGAAAGCTGTTGTTTCGATTACTTTTGATGACGAATTCGTAGTACATGACATTAAGATCATCGATGGACAGAACGGTCTATTCATTGCGATGCCAAGCAGGAAGATGGGAGAAGGTGACTTTAGAGATATCGCACATCCTCTGAACTCATCTACGAGGAACAAAATCAGAGATGCTATATTTGAGGCCTATGAGAAGGCTCTTGCTGATATAGACTCTGGTGACAACAACATTACGGACTAGAAAGAGAAAAACACCCGATCAGCGGGTGTTTTTTGCTGTCTTTATCTGATCCTCTCGCCGTCGAGAACGGCCTCTATGAGTTCGCCTTTCACGTACTCCAGTTTGAGAGAAAAGAACGGCACCTTTTGCATGAGAAGATCGAGGAAGATCTTGTCGCCCTCCCAGAGTTCCAGGCCGAACACGTCTTTTTTATCGACCCACTCGAGGATCCCCTCGTCGCATGTTTTGATCTCCCCTTCATAGCCGTCGGCATCATAAAGACACATGTATTCGATGGCTTCCTGAGGCGTCCCAAGGTCCGAAAGGAAGGTCACGATCCCGGCAAATCTATATGACGTAAGGGTCAGTCCCGTCTCTTCCTTCGTCTCTCTGAGAAGGCACTCTTCCGGACTTTCTCCGTGCTCGAAATGCCCTCCTACTCCGATCCATTTATCCTTGTTGATATCGTTCTTTTTGATGACTCTGTGCATCATCAGCCACTTGTCGCCATTCTCGATGTAGCAAAGCGTTGTCATTCCCATATGTATTTCCTCCTGCCTCAATTATTATAACAGTATATTGACAATAGTTCCCATATAAATGTAATATTATCTTGTATACGTATGTTTTTGTGGAGATCCGGCAAGCTCCGGATCAGGTATTCAAGCGAGGAAATCTAAGTGTATTCAATAGTGATACCATGCTATAAATCCAGCAAGTCCATCCGGCAGGTGGTGGAGCTCACTGCAGAGGAAATGACGAGGCTCGGCAGAACGCCATTCGAATTCGTTCTCGTAGATGACTGCTCCCCGGATGAAGGCGCCACCCTGGCAGAGCTCAAAACTCTCGCCGGCGAATATGACTTCGTCACTGCTGTAAGCCTTGCCCGCAACGCAGGCCAGCACAACGCTACCATGGCAGGACTCAATGAAGCAAAGGGTGATGTGTTCATCTCCATGGACGATGATCTGCAGACCCACCCTTCCCAGCTGAACAAATTGTTCGAGGAGTTCGACAAGGGATTCGATATCGTCTACGGATATTATCCGGAGAAAAAACACAGTCCGTTCCGCAACTTCGGAAGCTGGGTCAACTATCAGTCGGTGCGTATACTCATCGGCAAACCAAAGGACATGAAGACATCGAGTTTCTGGATCATACGAAAGTACGTCAGAGACACGGTCATCGATTATAAGAGCCAGTACACCCACCTTCAGGGACTGTTCCTCAGAACTACGGGTCTCGACAAGATCTCCAGCGTTCCTGTGCAGCACTTCGACAGAGTGTACGGCACCAGCGGCTACACGCTGAAGAAGCTCATCGGTCTCTGGTCGAACATCATCGGGTTCAGCATCGTTCCCCTCCGCATCGCGAGAAACTTCGGAGCGATCGTCGCCGCACTTGGCATCATCGGAGCACTCATCGTGTTTATCCGAAAGCTGCTCGTTCCGGCAACAGCCATAGGATGGTCATCCACCATGGTCGCCATATTCTTCTTCTCCGGAATGATCATGATGTTCCTGGGACTCATCGGCGAATACATCGGCAGGATGTTCCTAAACGTCAACCACTACCCGCAATATGTGGTGAGAGAAATATATTCACATAATACTAACGATGGTAAACTAGAAGAATAATCAAAACATAGGAGGTATTCCATGAAAAAACTGCTTATTCTGGGCGCTGGGATCTATCAGGTCCCATTGATCAATACAGCTAAAAGAATGGGGATACACACTATCGCAGCAAGCATCCCGGGCAACTACCCGGGATTTGATATAGCAGACGAGGTCTGCTACGAAAACACTGTAGATTACGAAGCGATCCTCAAAGTAGCCCGCGACAAAAACGTAGACGGTATCGTAACTGCAGGCACGGACGTGGCAGTCATCACCATAGGCAAAGTCTGCGATGCTCTCGGCCTCAAAGGCCTCAGTGCGGAAGCTGCCGAGATCGCAGCCAGCAAGATCCTGATGAAGACGGCATACGAAGAGTACGGTGTCCGCACCGCGAGATTCCGCAAGATCCCGTTCGCAACCGAAAACTACGAGGATATGATCGCAGATCTCACCTTCCCTCTCATTTTCAAATCCGTGGACTCCTCCGGAAGCCGCGGCATCACCCGTGTCGATGATCCGAGCCAGTTCGCCGCAGCCCGTCAGAACGCTCTGGACAACACAAGATCCGACGAGTTTATCGTCGAGGAATTCATCGAAGGCGAAGAATACGGAGCACAGGCCTTCGTCAAAGACGGCAAGATCGAGTTCATCCTCCCTCACGGCGACTACGTGTTCAAAGGAGACACCGGTGTCCCGATCGGCCACTTCGCGCCTTACGAACTCCCTGCGGAAACTTTGGAAGATACGAGAGTGCAGCTGGAAGGCGCCATCAAGGCCATGAAGCTGGACAACTGCGCCATCAACGCCGACTTTATCATGAAGGACGGCAAGTGCTACGTCCTCGAGATCGGCGGCCGCTCTGGAGCTACGTGCCTGGCTGAGCTCGTGTCCATCTACTACGGATTCGATTACTACGAAAAGATCATCCAGACGGCTCTCGGCGAGGAGGTTTCCTTCGCTCCGTCAGCGGAATCATCCGCAAATCCTGCGGGCGGCATCCCGAATGCCAGCATGCTCCTCATGAGCGATAAAGACGGCCACATCGTCTCCCAGACGAACAGCAACGCGGAAGATCCGGGCATTGTCGACATCCAGTTCGACCTGAAGCCGGGCGACGAAGTCCACAAATTCAAAGTCGGACCGCACCGCATCGGCCACGTCATCACAAAGGGCGAGACCCTTGACGAAGCCGTCGACAAACTCAACGGCGCCCTGGAAAAGATCAAGATCGAAGTTGAATAACGTGTA
>CAMNNV010000136.1 GCA_946546075.1 uncultured Bacillota bacterium
CATACGTCTTTGTCTGAGAATCTCTCGCGCACCCTTTGCAGAAGCGCAAGAACTGCCGGCTGGTTCTCCGGCTCAAGCGGCTCTCCTCCCAATACGGTCAGACCGTTGATGTATGACTTATCCATCATATCCAGGATCTCGTCCGCCACTTCCTCTGTGAATTCCGATCCGTGGGAGAAATCCCATGTCTCGGGCTGGAAACACTTCTCGCAGTGGTTTCTGCAACCCGAAACAAAGAGGGAGACTCTGACTCCCTCTCCGTTTGCTATATCATAATTTTTTATCTCACTGTAATTCACGATCTGCCTCCGTTACAGATGGAGCACGCGTTCTTTGATCTCCTGGGTACGTCCCTGGTTCCAGAACTCTGTGCCGATATATCCGCAGGTCCTTCTGGCCACGTTCATCTTGTCCTGATCCTGGTTGCCGCACTGCGGGCATGTCCAGACGAGTTTGCCGTCCTGCTCGAGGATCTCGATCTCACCATCGTATCCGCAGACCTGACAGTAGTCGCTCTTCGTGTTGAGCTCTGCGTACATGATGTTGTCGTAGATGAAGCGGATGATCTGGAGCACGGCCTCGATATTGTTCTGCATATCCGGAACTTCCACGTAGCTGATGGCTCCGCCTGTGGAAAGATCCTGGAACTGTGCCTCGAAGGCCAGTTTATCAAATGCGTTGATGTCTTCTGTCACGTGTACGTGGTAGCTGTTCGTGATGTAGCCCTTGTCCGTAACGCCTTCGATGACGCCGAAACGCTTCTGCAGGCACTTGGCGAACTTATATGTAGTGGACTCCAGCGGCGTTCCGTAGATACCGAAGCCGATGTTGGTCTCTTTCTTCCACTTCGTACATGCATCGTTCATGTAGCGCATGATGTCCAGAGCGAATGGAGTAGCTTCAGGATCGGTGTGGGATTTTCCTGTCATGTATCTGACGCATTCGCAAAGGCCTGCATAGCCGAGGGAAATCGTCGAATAGCCGCCGTAGAGGAGCTTGTCGATGGTCTCGCCCTTCTTGAGTCTCGCGCATGCTCCGTACTGCCACAGGATCGGCGCAGCATCGGAAAGGGTTCCTTTGAGTCTTTCGTGTCTGCACATGAGTGCTCTGTAGCAGAGGTCCAGTCTCTCATCGAAGATCTTCCAGAACTTGTCCATGTCTCCCTCGGAGGAAAGGGCCACATCCACCAGGTTGATGGTAACGACGCCCTGGTTGAATCTGCCGTAGAACTTGTACTCGCCGTTCTCGTCCTTCCAAGGGGAAAGGTTGCTCCTGCAGCCCATTACAGGGAAGCAGTTGCCTTCCTTGAGTTCCTTCATCTTCTTCTCTGAGATATAGTCCGGTACGAGGCGCTTCGCTGTGCACATCGCAGCCAGCTCTGTCAGATAGTAGTAAGGAGCATCCTTATTGATGTTGTCTTCTTCGAGTACGTATATGAGTTTCGGGAAGGCAGGTGTTACCCAGATGCCTTTCTCGTTCTTGACGCCCTGATGACGCTGACGGAGCACTTCCTCTATGATCAGTGCCAGGTCCTTCTTCTCCTGTTCGTTCTTCGCTTCACCGAGGTACATGAACACGGTGACGAATGGCGCCTGACCGTTCGTGGTGAGGAGCGTCACCACCTGGTACTGGATCGTCTGCACACCTTTGCGGATCTCGAGTTTGAGGCGTCTCTCTACGATCTTGCGGATCTGCTCATCCGTCATCTCCACGCCGGCTTCTGCGTTCTCCTCCCGCACGTTCTTCAGGATCCTGTCTCTGCTCACCTGTACAAAAGGTGCCAGGTGCGCCAGAGAGATGGACTGTCCACCGTACTGGTTCGATGCTACCTGCGCGATGATCTGGGTCGCGATGTTGCAGGCTGTGGAGAAGCTGTGCGGTCTCTCGATGAGTGTTCCTGTGATAACGGTGCCGTTGTTGAGCATATCTTCCAGGTTCACCAGATCGCAGTTGTGCATTCTCTGTGCGAAATAGTCTGCATCGTGGAAATGGATGATGCCCTCGTTGTGGGCTTCGACGATGTCCGGAGGAAGCAGCAGTCTGCTGGTCAGGTCCTTTGAGACCTCCCCTGCCATGTAGTCACGCATGGTGGAGTTGATGACAGGATTCTTGTTGGAGTTCTCCTGCTTGGCCTCTTCATTGGTGCACTCGATGAGGCTGAGGATCTTATCATCCGTAGTATTCGACTGACGGATCAGGGAACGCGTATAGCGATACGTGATGTATGCCTTCGCTACCTCAAATGCTCCGTGCGCCATGATCTGGTGCTCCACCATATCCTGGACTTCTTCTACCGATGGAGATCTTCCCAGTTGCTCACACGTCAGAACGACGCTCTCTGCGATCCTGTTGATCTGCACTGACGTCATCCTGTTTCTCTCATCTACGGCCTCGTTGGCCTTCGTGATCGCAACGATGATCTTGTTGATATCAAAGCCGACTTCCGACCCATTTCTCTTGATGATCTTCATGATTCTTCCTCTCATTACCATTTATTACAAACTCGATTTGTTTCCAATAATCACCATATATTGTGTAACAACTTATTAGAGTTTAGCAGATATAGGGGATTTCGGCAATCGCTGCAGGCAAAAAAACAACAAAAATACGCCAGCCTGTCAAAGGCCGGCGCGTGTACATCCGTCATACTTTTTTGATAAATTTCAGGTTGCAGTGCGGACAGGTGATGTTGATCTTGCCTACGCCCTTCGGCACCCTGAGCTTGGCGCCGCATGTGGGACACCGCAGGATCTTATGATCCTTATCCTTCTGGGGTCTTGCCGCTCTGGCATAGCTGCCGTAGCCGGCACCATACCCTGTCCCGGAACGGTAGCTTCCGCTGCCGCCCTTGTTTTTTCGAAAATCCGATGTCATCTCCAGGAACTTCTGGTTTTCTCTCGCCCTCATGACGTGGTTTCTCGAAAACATCCTGCAGTAAATATATATGAGGAGCATCACAGTAACGATCCTGAGTATCTTGCCGTGGTAAAACAGCCCCGCTGCGATCAAGACAAAGGATACCGTAAGAAGGAATTTGTTCAAACTGTCTATTCCGTATCTTCCGTAAAGGATACGTTGCATCCACATATTAAACTTGCCCATCAAATACCTCCTGAGCGACTTCGACGGAACTCATCGCATCTTTGCAATAAAAGTCTGCTCCGATTTTTGAAGCGAAGTCAGCTGTCAGGACGGCACCTCCTACCCAGACCTTACATTCCGGCCGGGTCTGCTTTATCTTCTCGATGGTCTCTGCCATGCCCGCAAGAGTGGTCGTCCTCAGTGCACTGAGGCCTACGAGTCTGATCTCCTTCTCAGCCACAGTATCTGCCACCACCTGAGGATCCACGTCTTTGCCGAGGTCGATCACCTCAAAG
>CAMNNV010000137.1 GCA_946546075.1 uncultured Bacillota bacterium
GCCCTGAGGGTCTCGTGGAGGTGCATCGTATGGATGCTCGAATCGATCAGGCTTCCTGCGATGTTCGAGCAGTGGTCGGAGCATCTCTCCAGGTCTGTGAGCAGGTCGAGCCATACGTAGCCTGCATCCACAGAACAGTTTCCTGTCTTCATTCTCTCTATATGTCTCGTTCTCAATTGCTCCTTGAGATCGTCGATGACCTGCTCGAGAGGCTCCACATCCTTTGCGACTTCAAGATCCATCTGCAGATACGCTCTCGTGGCGATCTCAATGACCTCCTTTGTTGCGTTGGCGATGACGCCCATCTCATGACTTGCTTCATCGGTGAACTCGATTTTCTTCCTGTCTATCTCTTCCGCAGACTCAAGGATATTCACCGCATGGTCTGCGATCCTCTCATAATCTCCTATGATCTTGAGAAGAAACGTGATCCTTTCGTTGTCTGCGTGACTGATATCTCTGCTGCTGAGCTTGACGAGGAATGACCCCAGAGTATCCTCGATCTGGTCTGTGCGCTCTTCTCCCTTTCGGATCAGACCGGCTATCTCAGAGGAATAATGACTTACCTGATCGATGCTGAGCATGAGTGCATTGCGGGACGTCCTCGCCATCTCTGATGCCAGCTGTTCGCAGTGATCCAAAGCGATGGCCGGTGTCACCAGAAGACGTTCATCAAGCTCTGAATTATTCTTCTCTTCTTCCTTCTTGACCTTATTCGGTATCACGGCAAGAACGATACGTTCCAGCACTCCCGGCATCGGAAGGAAAATGGCTGCTGTGAGAACGTTGAACGCTGTATTGATCACGGCGATACCAACAAGTGTTGCCGGCATCTCGAGGATCGGGATATCAACGATGCTTTTTGCTACCATATAAACCACGATCCATATGATCGATCCGAGCACATTGAATGTCAGATGTGCTGTCGCTGCCTGACGGGCTTCGCGCTTGGTCCCGATCGATGCGATCACTGCCGTTACGCATGTACCAATGCATGTACCCATGATGATCGGGATCGCTGTCCCATACGGCATCTGCCCTGTCATGGCCAATACCTGTACCACACCAACTGCCGCGGAGCTCGACTGGATGACTGCCGTGAATGCAGCCCCTGCCAGAACACCGAGGAGCGGATTTTCGAATGTTATGAGTATCTGCTGGAATTCCGGGATCTCCGAAAGACCTGAAACCGAATTAGACATGGCGTTCATACCGAACATCAGTGTCGCAAATCCCAGAAGGATCGCAGCAGTATCTTTTCTCTTGTCTGGACCCTTCATCATCATCATGACTGTTCCAATCAGGGCGACCACAGGAACGAATGATGTCGGCTTGAGAAGCTGCAGCCATATATTATCACTGCTTATGCCGCTCAAACTGAGGATCCATGCCGTGATGGTGGTTCCTACGTTGGAGCCCATGATCACGTTGATGGCCTGTCGAAGATCCATGAGTCCGGAGTTGACGAATCCGACTACCATAACTGTCGTAGCCGAAGAACTCTGGATGATCGCGGTGATGCCGCATCCTGCAGCGAAACCGGTGAGCCTTCCTGACGTCATCTTTTCAAGAAGCGAACGCAGTCTGTCTCCCGCACGCCTCTCGAGAGCCTTGCCCATGATGTCCATTCCGAACAGGAACAGGCACAATCCACCTATTAACGATAAAATATCAAATATGTCCATTTATTTCTTATCCCCTTTCTCTCCAAGGAGCATGGTACATACAAATCATCAAATCTGTTTTATCGAAAATGTAAAATAAACATCAAAAGAGGCCTCCCTCCGGAGGCCCCCACATATCAGTTCTATTTGATCTCTGGAAGATATACCGTGAACACACTGCCCTTTCCCGGTTCGCTCTCGAGCTCCACGCGGCCCTTATGAAGAAGAACCGAATGCTTGACGATGGAAAGTCCCAGGCCTGTGCCGCCCACTTCCTTCGATCTTCCTTTATCGACTCTGTAGAATCGTTCGAAGACTCTTTCCTGGTCTTCTTTCGGTATTCCTATGCCGTCGTCGGATACGGTGAGACGAACTTCATCGCCTCCATTCTCCACCTTGATGTCCACATTGCCATTCTCGCTGCTGTACTTGATGGCGTTCTCGCAAAGGTTGTGGATCATGCTCTCGAGAAGCGTAGGGTCTCCCTCCACGAAGGCTGACTGCCCGGAGAAGGAAAGTCGTACTCCGGAGGAATCCGCCACATGTGAGAGATCCGCCACCACTTTGGATGATACGGAGAACAGGTCTACCTTCTCGTGGCGCATATCTTCTGCCCCTTCGTCCAGCTTCGAAAGGCCGATGATGTCATCGATGAGCGCCAGGAGTCTGCTGGTCTCATGACAGATCTTGCGGCCGAATTCAGGCAGATCTTCGCTCTTCACCAGACCCTCTGCGATGAGCTCTGCGCTTCCGGAAATGGTCTGAAGCGGTGTCTTGAGCTCATGGGAAACGTTGGCCGTAAACTCACGCCTCATCTGCTCCGCTTCCTTTCTTGCGGAAACGTCAAGGATGAATATGACGGACGCCGTGATCTTGCCCGACGTCTGTACGGGACTTGCGTGTATCTGATACTGCTTGTCGCCGCTTTGCATGTCCACGTCGGCCTTCTCGCCGTCCATGGTCTTCTCGTAGGCCCTGATGACTTCCGGCATCTTCACGAGATCGTGGAGCTGTCTGCCCAGCAGATACCGCGGGATGTCAAGCATCTCTGAGGCGGCCCTGTTGATGGAAATGATCTCTTCTCTGTCATTTACGATCAGAAGTCCCTCATCCATATTCGCCGTGGAAGCATCGAATTCCTTTTGCTTCTGCTGGAGCTTCTGGCTCTGGGTCCTGATCTGGTTCTGCTGTACGATGATCCTGTCCACCAGCGGGTGCAGTTCTTCATAGACACCCTCTTTATCCGGTTTATCAAGATCGATCTTGTTCAGCGGCTCGATGATCCTCTTGGTCAGTCTGTAGGCGAGGATCAAGGATAGTGCAAGGGCGATGACTGCCATGGTGATGATCTGCTGTATCATGCCCAGGAGAAGTCCCAGGATACTGTGCTGCGAATCCGATATTCGGATCACGCTTCCATCATCCACTCTCTCCGCCACATACAGCTGCCTTGAAAGCAGTGTCGTCGAGTATCTCGAGCTCTCACCCTCACCCTTTTGCAAAGCCTGCTGTACTTCTTCGCGCTGCAGGTGGTTTTCCATATTGTTCGCGTCCGCGTCGCTGTCAAAGAGCACTTTGCCGTCGGGGTCGATCCAGGTGATACGGTAGCCTTCTGCTTCGATCCCCTTGATGTACTCTACTCCGCTTTTATTGATGCCCTGCGCGGCGAGATCCGCCTGCGCTTTGAGCTGTCCCACCTGCACA
>CAMNNV010000138.1 GCA_946546075.1 uncultured Bacillota bacterium
ACCGATCAGCGCAGAAAGTATGTAAGCTGCGACATCCGGCAATCCTGCCATGGAGTAATCCGGGAAAAGGGAAGGGAATCCGAATCGCGGATCGATCCCCACTTCTGCCGTGTCCCATTCTCCCCAGGCCGTGCCTTCTGCGAGAAGTCCTGCAGGAACAGCGCAGATGATCAGGCCGAGAAGCACGAAGATAGGGATGCGGCTCTTTGCCGGCTTCTTTTCCTCTGCATCCATAAGGTCAGGCGCAGCAGCTTCCATGAACTTGAAGAGTGCCGCCGTGAAGATGAATTCTGCAGCACCAAAAATCGTCAGGTGCCCGGCCATCATCGCCGGGATCGAAACACTCAGTCCGTAAGGACAGTAGAGCGGCTGCCCTGCAGCATCCGTGAAGAGCACAGGCTGCAGACCGAACTCGATGGCAGCGCAAAGAGCGGCTGCGTTCAGCCCGATGTACGCGCCTATGGCTGCCGCCAGCCACCGTCTGACGCCACGTCCGGCGATCAGTCGGTACATGGCATATCCCACGAAAGGCAGGACGAAGGCCATGTTGAAGCAGTTGGCCCCGAAGGCAAGGATCCCTCCGTCGCCAAAGATCAGGGCTTGTATCAGCAAAGCGATGGTGACGGATATGCACGCGGCGGATGGCCCCAGCATACCGGCGATGAGTGTGCCGCCAACGGCGTGCCCTGTGGTGCCCCCGGGAAGCGGGACGTTGAACATCATCCCCGTAAAGGAAAATGCAGCGCCGACTCCCAGCATCGGCATCTTCTCTTTTGTGATTTCTTTTTTTACTTTATATACGGCATAGCCCCAGACAGGAACAACGGCTGCCGTCATGACTGCACAGGTTTCCGGGCTCAGATAATTATCAGGAATATGCATGGTGTCCTCCTCGCTTTGAATGTTGACTATGCTTGTTGTAAACAATTATAATAACGGTATCCCCCCGAGGCAAGCCTGCAGGGGGGATGCAATTAACAGAGGTGAAACCCTTGAGAAATCAACGTCTCAAGGCATCGCCTATTGGCAATAATCCGTATCCCCCCGATACATCGCAACAGGAGGAAAAGAGATGGACGAGAAAACTTTGCATGAACACGCCCACGATCATACGCATGAACACGAGCACGATCACGGTGATGGGCACGCCCATTCCCACGGCCCTCACGGCCACATCCATGAGAACAAAAAGGCCGTCCTCAACCGTATGTCCCGCATCATCGGACACATGCAGTCGGTGAAGAATATGGTGGAGAACGACCGCGATTGCAGCGAAGTTCTCATACAGCTTTCGGCTGTGGATTCCGCCGTCAAAAGTGTCAGCAGGGAGATCCTCAAAGAGCACATTTCCACCTGCATCGTGGAGGCGGCAAAAGAGGGGGACGATACCTCCATCAAAGAACTGAACGCAGCGATCGATAAATTCATGAAATAGGAGAAAGAGACAATGTATGACATCTTCGTACAGGCAATAGGATTCACAGCAGTCCTCTTTTTTATCATTTCATTCCAGATAAAGTCCAATAAGATGCTGTTCATCATGCAGCTTCTCGGCTCTGCCATGTTCTGTCTGCAGTTCCTGCTCATGGGAGCCTACAGCGGCATGGTGAGTCTTCTCGCCATCATCGCCCGCAACGCCCTTCTCAGCAAGGTCCGCGACTGGCCGTGGGTAGCCTCAAAGAAAACCATGGCTCTGTTCCTGCTGATCTGCGTGGCCTGCGTGGCCGTCACCTGGCAGGGACCTCTGAGCCTGCTGCCGCTCTACGCAATGGTGGGCACCACCGTCACATACTGGACCGATAACGCCCAAAAGATCCGCCTCGGCATCCTTCTCTTTGACGTGCCGGGCTGGCTCATATACGATTTCATCATCGGTTCCTGGGGCGGCGTTCTCAACGAACTCATCACCCTGGCATCCGTGCTGATCTCCATCTGGCGCTACGGCTGGAAAGCCATGGACGACCCCGACTCCGGGTTTTAATCGAGTACTGGCGACGGCCGATGATGGCTTCGTCAGATGTACGGCACGATGCGAGTATCTATAAAATGATCAAGTGCTTTGACATCCCGGAAGTCATGCTCAAAAGTCACAAGAAGATGGTCCTGATCGATGATCCCTGAATGAAGCATCATCAGGATCTTCTCGCCGTTCTTCTGGCGATACGTCTCCAAATCCATCCTGCCCAGGTGTTCCAGTATGAGAATGGACCCATCCGCAAGAAAAATCGTGAAATCCGGGTATATTTTTTTATAGATCCGGCCGTTCCTATAGTACGAACCTTTGATATGGCCCAGATCTGTCACATCGATTTCCAGTTCGATCTCATATCCAAAAGAAGTTCCTCTTTTCTCAAGGGCGGTGCATATGTCTCGTTCTGTTTTTGACCGCGTCTTGATCCCGCCTCTTGACTCATAGATCAGTTCTTCTCTCCGATAGGGGTTCTGGCTCTGCTTGCCAGCATTCGATATTTGCCACTTGGACCGCGCGAAAAGCATAATATTCAAGTCACTTCTTCTGTAATCTTCCACCACCCCTGCTGATAAATTCTGTTTTGCTAAATTATTTAAGGATGATTCTGCGATCTCCAGGATAGAGCATATGCTCGTCAATTCCTCCAAACGAGCCGCGAGATATTCATGCTTCGCAAGTTTGTAGACCCGGTCCATCCTGCGTTTGATGCCGATCCGCTTGCCGCCTTTGAGCTCGTAGAAATACTTGTACCCGTTTCTCCTTGGATTGGGTAGCAGGCGGCCTTCTTCTGACTTATCAAATTCTTTGCTGAGAATACGAAGCGCATCCTTATGGAATTTGATCAACTTTTTCATCTGATATTTTAACATGTGATCCTCCTCAATATTGCGCCCTTACCAATTTATGGTAGCATATGCTGGTAAATAATGTCAATCCATATTGAGGTTTGTGTCACGGTTTAGGAAAAATGATACCATTTCGAGGTAAAACGTTGAAATTTGATGATGAAAGTATCATTTTTCTGGCTCCGTACTGAAAACGGGATCGATCCGTGCTACGTAGATGCCATGGAAATGACATAGATATAAATTCCCAAGCTGCATTTCGCAAAAAAT
Source organism: uncultured Bacillota bacterium (assembly GCA_946546075.1). GTDB lineage: Bacteria > Bacillota > Clostridia > Peptostreptococcales > Anaerovoracaceae > Lentihominibacter. The sequence goes on from CAMNNV010000138.1 coordinate 3,088, forward strand.
GAGCTCAGGCTAGCTGAAAATGATACTTTGCCTTTTAGATTTCAACGTTCTTCTCAAAAAGGTATCATTTGAAGAGCTCCGCCCACTCTTCCCACCACAATAAAAAGCCACCCGGCCGGGTGGCGTCGCTACCTGCAATAAATATTGGGGCTGCCGCATTATGTGGCAGCCCCATCCTTATACTTAGTTCGTCTTCTCTTCTAGTTCAAACGTTATATCCTGTGTCTGCCCGTCGCGGACGATGGTGTATGTCATCTTGTCGCCTGGCTTCTTGG
>CAMNNV010000139.1 GCA_946546075.1 uncultured Bacillota bacterium
GAAAAACAGGAAAAGACAGCTTCGAGGCCAAGGGAGTCACCTACACCTATGAAGAAGTAGGAGAGGACTTTCTGGTAATCTATGCGGAGGGAGAAGAAGATCCTGTCGCATTTGCAACCTATGATATTGTAAGCGCGGGCAGCTCCGACGCCGACGTGCCGTTCATCCTTCAGTATTCCATTCTGAATGCGCTCAAAACGGGAGAGTCATCCTTCGAATATGAGGGAGAGGAGTACACGGTATCCGAGGACGGAGGAGTGACTAAAGGTGACGAGGAAGTCGCGTATGCGAGCAGATATATCGTACAGCCGATCATGTCCGACGTCTTCCTTTCCAGAAGCTTCAAAGAGGAGCTGATCTCGTCGATCACGGATGAAGAGACAGAATTCACCTTCACCGATGAGGATGGGACCGAAGCCACATATACCATCACGTTCGATGCGGCCACAAACAGTTATGCTGTACTGCAGACGGTCGAGACGAAGATCTTTGACAAGTATCATGCACCGACGAAAGAGCACTGGCTGGGCACTGACCGCAACGGTATGGACATGCTCACCAGACTGATGTACGGCGGCAGGGTCTCTCTGTATATCGGCTTTATCGTCGTGATCATCGAGACTGTCCTGGGCGTTATTCTGGGCGGCCTTTCGGGCTACTGCGGCGGCTGGGTCGACAACCTGATCATGCGTATCGTCGATATCTTCTACTGCATCCCCTCGATGCCGATCATCATCATCCTCGGCGCGGCTATGGATGCGATGCGCGTGGACCCGCAGATCCGAATGCTCTATCTGATGCTGATCCTCGGCTTCCTCGGGTGGCCGTCGATCGCACGACTGGTAAGAGGCCAGATCCTGTCTCTCCGTGAGCAGGAATTCATGACAGCGACCGAGGCGAGCGGCATCCGTGCTTCGCGCAGGATCTTCCGCCACCTGATCCCGAACGTCATTCCTCAGCTGATCGTCACGATGACCATGAGCCTCGGCTCCACCATCCTGACAGAGGCTACCTTGTCGTTCCTGGGCCTTGGTGTCAAGTTCCCGTTCGCTTCGTGGGGCAACATCATCAACGATGTCAACGACACTTATGTTCTGACAAACTACTGGTTCATCTGGATCCCTGCCGGCTTTTGCCTGCTGGCTACAGTCCTCGCCTTCAACCTGGTGGGAGACGGCCTGAGAGATGCATTTGATCCCAAGATGAAACGGTAAGGAGGCAGAACATGGCAAAGAAAAGTAATAAAGGCGAAGGATATCTTTCGGGTAAGGAGATCCGGGCCATTTCAAAACAGAACCGTAAGATTACCGGTGCGCTGGAGAAAAAGTGGAAACGCAAGAACGTTCCGGAGAGCGAGTATCTGACAAAGATGAAGGATCCCGCGAACGCGGTGGAATTCGAAGATCTGCACACGTATTTCTTTACCGATGCCGGAACTGTAAAGAGCGTGGACGGCGTTTCCTTTGAAGTGCCGATCGGCAAGACGGTCGGTGTGGTAGGCGAGTCCGGATGCGGAAAATCCGTCACCAGTCTTTCCCTGATGCAGCTGCTGCAGAGACCGCAGGGGCAGATCGTGTCGGGCGAGATCAGGCTGAACATGGGAGACAAAGCCTATGAGATCTCGAACACACCGCAGGAAAAGATGAAAAATATTCGAGGCAACGTGGTCTCGATGATCTTCCAGGAGCCGATGACTTCGCTGAATCCGGTGTTCCGCATCGGTGCGCAGGTGGATGAAGTCATCGCACTTCACGACGGCGAAGGAAAATCGAAAGAAGAGATCAAGCAGCAGACGATCCGTGCGCTGGAGATGGTCGGTATAGCCAACAGCGAGGGCGTCTACAAAATGTTTCCCCACGAGCTTTCGGGCGGTATGCGGCAGCGTGTCATGATCGCTATGGCACTGGCTTGCAACCCGCGTGTCATTATTGCGGACGAGCCGACAACAGCTCTGGACGTGACGATCCAGGCACAGATCCTCGATCTGCTCCGTGACCTGAAGGATAAGATCAATTCCTCGATCATGCTGATCACCCACGACCTGGGTGTTATCGCGCAGATGGCGGATTATATCGTGGTCATGTATGCGGGAAGGATTGTCGAGAAGGGGACTGCAGAGGAGATCTTCTACCATCCGGCGCACCCCTATACGCTCGGACTGATGGCTTCGAGGCCGGTGGTCGGCAAGGAAGTGGATGAACTTTATTCCATCCCCGGCAAGGTGCCGAACCCGGTCAATATGCCAAATTACTGCTACTTCCGCGACAGGTGCGAGAAGAGGCTTGCGTGCTGCGACGGGGCTTATCCGTGTGAGATCAGCCTCACGCCGACACATAAAGTGAGCTGCTATCGCTGGGATCCGGCACATGCTGACGAAGTCGGCGGAGAACAGCAGCAGGGTGTAAATGCGGAAGGAGGCGAGGCGTAATGGCAGACGATATTCTGCAGGTAACAGACCTGAAAAAATATTTTCCGATCAAGGGCGGCATGCTTAACCGTGTGGTCGGACAGGTAAAGGCTGTGGACGGTGTCACGTTCCGCCTGAAAAGAGGTTCTACGATGGGGCTTGTGGGTGAGTCGGGCTGCGGCAAGACGACCACCGGCCGTACCATCCTGCGACTGAACGGAGAGAAGACGGGCGGTCAGGTGCTGTTCAACGGAAAAGAAGTGTATGATCTTTCCGATAAAGAGCTGCGCGCCGCCAGGACGAAGATGCAGATCATCTTCCAGGATCCGTTCTCTTCGCTGTCGCCGAGGCTCCCGATCGGTGAGATCATCGGCGAGGCAGTGAAAGAGCATAATCTGGTTCCTAAGTCGGAGTACGATGATTATCTGGACAAGGTTATGGATGAGTGCGGACTTCAGCCTTTCCATAAGACCAGGTATCCGCATGAGTTCTCGGGCGGCCAGAGACAGAGGATCTGTATCGCCAGGGCGCTGGCGCTCAATCCGGAGTTCGTCGTGTGTGACGAGCCGGTGTCCGCTCTGGACGTTTCGATCCAGGCCCAGATCATCAACCTGCTGCGCAAGCTTCAGGAGCAGAGAGGGCTCAGCTATCTGTTTATTTCGCATGACCTTTCGGTTGTAGAGCATATCTCCGATACCGTCGGTGTCATGTATCTGGGAAGTTTGGTGGAGTACGGGCACAAGAAGGATATCTTCAAAAACCCGCTGCATCCTTATACCAAGGCACTGTTTTCGGCGATCCCGATTCCGGATCCCAAAGCCGGCATGAGCAGGATCGTGCTGGAAGGCTCCATTCCTTCCCCCGCGAATCCGCCTTCCGGGTGTAAGTTCCACACCAGGTGCAAGTA
>CAMNNV010000140.1 GCA_946546075.1 uncultured Bacillota bacterium
TCTCTTGTAGTGAGATCATCAAGGAACTCCTTCGTTTCCTTTCTCTGCTGCTCCATGTCATAAGGCACTACTGCAGAGAAGTTGTTGTTCATGTTCTGCTTACGCTGCCAGTTGGTGATGTTGGTCTCTACACCAAGAAGCCTCTGCTCTACTTCTTTCACTGCCTCATCGGTCGGGATCGGCACTATGTCTATGGACAGCATCAGATTGCGGCTGAGGTCAGTGATCTCTGCTACCATGTCATCGGATATATACGATGCATAATCTCTCAGAAGAAGTACGCGCCCAAAACGATCTCCGACTTTGAAATAGTCGCTGTAATTCTCGTAGCAGTCCGGGCAGATATAGTCACGGAAATCATGCCCCTTCCGCATGTGATCCTTAAGATCAAAGTGGTACGATGTCTCTTCGCCCGTTCGCATGAAGTCATGGATTATACGAAGCCTGTCATTGGCCGTAAGTTCTATGCACTTGGATCCAAGTCTTGAGAAGTGCGCTATGAGATCAGCGCCTATCCTGGCGAAGTACAGTCTCGCATCCTCGATGCTCTTACGGTTCACTGAAATGGTAATATACTTGTCCTGTATGATCGCATTGCTGCCGGTCGCCTTTTCAGTGAGCATATCATTGTACTCTTTCCGGTAAACATCGAGCGGATCACCCATCATCCGGAGAAGTATCCGATCCTCGAAATCCAGCATATTGAGTCTGCGGTTATTGATGGTGATCTTTGCAGTACAGCCTGAATCCAGAGAGTTCAGAAGTTCTGAATACCCGAGGAACATCCCCGCTTTATCGTCACGGGATGCTACAGCGTAGTTTATATCCGTGAATCGGTAGGTCTTACTAAACTTGTTTTTGCCGGTAAGAAAAATCCCGTCAGGCCAGATGGATCTGACGGGAATGATGTCCTGTACCTTTCTGGGCACAGCGAACTTTTCCTTGTCCTGTTTCAGGACATTAGTAAGTGTCTTTATCAATATCCATCAGCTCCTTCCCTTGTCCTTCTTTTGCAGCTTACTACCTGCATCCTGCTTTCGGGATGTCTTCCTCTTGTGTCTTGATCCGCGTCTGTGGAAACGGTGCTTTTTAACAGTTTCAGGTGACCCGTCAGCCATCGCCGCATAGTAATAGTTCGTGTTTCCGAATGTCAGCACCTTTGGGATGATGAACGTGGATTTTACCCAGGCTGCAATGAACTTCTCTGCCGTCATTCCGTTGTACTTGAGAAAGCCAAGAACGGCGAATGGAAATGCAGCTACTATACAGAGCCAGCTGGTGGTCTCAGTCCCAATGATGGGATTGAGACCAAGGTAGATACCAACTGCTACGCCGCATGCCAGGACAGAAAAAAAGAACTGTCTCAGTGACAGTCCGAAGAACATAGACTCAGTGTAGTCTCTTATTTCTCTGTTGATGCGAACTTCCATGGAGGCTACCTCCCTTCAGCTACTCTGTCTGCCTTCTCACGATCCGGATTCACTCTGCTCAGATCACGCGAATCCTTATCGTAGTGATACACGTTGTCCGAGAGAACGTCCTTAGGTTCTACAACACTTCTGTTTGCCTGTTTTACCATATCGCAGAGATCCCTCGCATCATGATCCATCGTATCAGGAACAAGGATGACTTCGTGGATACTGCTAGGGAGCACATAGTACCCTGAGCCGATCATCTCTGCTGCCTTTTCTTTCACATCCGGATAGAAAAGCGCAGATGCTCCGAGATTGCCGCTTTCGGTAGTAAGCACATACATGCCTCCTACCTCCATAGGCTCGAGTGGCTCAGCTCTGTCGAGAAGGTTCTCTTTGTCCGGACTGAAGAGCGCCTGGGTCATGTCAGTAAGTGTAGCCCGGTCGTAACTGACCGCACTTTCCATTGCATTAATAAACAGCTCGTTTCTGTCTACTCCAAGCTGTTCCATCACACCATGATTGACAGCGATCCTCCACTCGCCGTGCATATCTCCCGGCATATTGATATCCGCTGTCATTGCAAGGCCGTTGCCCACATCTACATATGGCATATTAGAGAGAAAATCGATATTACGCTTCTTCTCGAGCAGCCTCAGGCTCAGGTTGTCTCTAACGCTATCCCAGCTGAGATCGACCTCCGGTGGTGTCGGTGCTTTTCTCGCTTCCTCATATCTGTTGGCAAGATCCACAAGCAGGAATCCGATGTCCTCTCCGTTCTCATGACGCTCATACAGATCATCGATATACAGCGTTGGCGCTGCATCACTTCCCTTCGGCTTGAATGTCAGGCCATGCAGCTTCTGATCATTCATTTTGGCGATCTCGACATCGTCAATGACCAGATCCTTATACACTTCTTCCGGCAGGAAATCCGGCAGTTCTTCCTTGATAATATTAGTGAATTCCTTTACATCCATAGTTTTTCTTCTTCCTTTCGATCATCCACAGTTTGAAACGATACCCTTCGATCCTTTTTTCCTGACCATCTTTGTCCAGGCGGATCTCATCTTTTGTAATAACTTCCATTCTTGTCCTCCTTCCTTACAGGCTCAGCATTTCCTTGACTAAGTGGTCGCTCATCTTGACCATTCCCACAAGCACGAGCATATTGAAGACCAGCTCTCCGACGTACTTCCAGACCATAGTTGCTGCAGCAACATCCTTATCCACTACAGGCGGGCTGGCTGCGAACTTGCTGAATATGATGCATGCAAGAACTATGATCGCTCCTTCCAGGCAGACTCCCGCATAACTCTTCAGAAAGCTGACTCCTATATTCTGTGTAGGCTGCCCGGCAAATGTTGAAAGTGGCACCGGTGCGATAGCCGTGTACAGATACAGCCTGAAGAAGCGCCCATAGACCGTGAGTATGATGATGAACGACAGCACAGTAATGAACAGACTTCCTATGAGAGTAACTGCCCATAGCGGTATGCTCTCGAAAAAGCCACAGTCCTCTATTGCTGTCACCATTTCGCTCGGTAGCGTAGTCTTTGTCGCTCGTCCAACACCCGAAGCATTCATGATCGTTCGCATGATTCCCTGGGCTATATCAAAGAGTGCGATCATAAGATCCAGGCCGTATGTCACTACGCCTTTTGCAATGGCAAACCTTATGAACAACTTCAGCGCATGCTCAGGTCTTTTGACCTCAGTCAGATTTCCTGTCGTCTTCACGACTCCGACCAAGAAAAAAAGGACCAGCAGCGCCAGTCCTATACCTTTAACAGCTCCGTTGATCTGGAGTATGACCTGCCATATACCTCCTCCCTTAAAGCTTTGAGG
>CAMNNV010000141.1 GCA_946546075.1 uncultured Bacillota bacterium
TGGCTCTTTACCTTTGTAGTATCGACTGCAGCGGGTGTAGCGGCCATCTACATCTGCAAGTGGCTGAGCCGAATCCATAGGCAGTGACCAGCACATGCGCTTCGAGGCTGCAACTTCGGAGCGCTTTTTCACTGTTCTCTTAAACGTAGAGATATTGTAGTATCTAAAATTCCACTTCCCTGAGCCGGAAGGCTTCGAACATGCGGGCGGTAAGGCTCATTGGATTCGTCTGCGGCGGCATGTCGTCGCGGCTGATCCAAAGTGCTTCAGACAGCTCGTTCTCATCCATCGTGATCTCATCTGAACCTTCGATCTCCACGAAGTAGCCTGCCATGACGATTCCCGTCTGGCCCCATGGCTGACTTCCGAAATAGTGGATGCGTCCCACTTTGAGACCGACTTCCTCTTCCACTTCACGGCGGATCGCGCCCTCCAGAGACTCTCCGATCTCAACGAAACCGGCGTTCAGCGCATACCCTTTGTACGGGCGTCCTTTGTAGCGGGTGGCCACGATCTTATCGCCATTTACGATGGCCGCGAGGATCACCGGCGCGATCTTTGGGAACTGAAGGTTGCCGCAGCTGCAGCGCATAGCGCGGATGGCAGGGTGGTGCTCCATAGGGGCTCCGCAGCGTCCGCAGAACTGGTTGTCGCCGTACCAGACATTCAGGTGGTGCCCGGTGGCAATGGCGAGAGGGATCCATTTGACATCTGCATCGTAGAGCTTATGGATGTCAAAAAAGTCAAAACCCGCAGGTACATTCTCGAGATTCCTCACGAGATACAAAGGTGTCTCGTCTGCTGCGAAAAGATAGATGGCGTCCTCCATAGCGCGCTGCGCATCTTCTCCCAAAAGATCGAAGGTGGGCAGTGTCACGGATGTGCCTTCTTCTCGCGCCAGGACTCCCGCCTTCGTGAAGGTGAGGAAAAGATCTGATGCCTGGGGCTTAAGATTTCTGTATTCGTTATGGAATACGTGTGGTGCGATATCCTGTATCATGATTCTCCAATCTGCCGGCCCTGCCGGCGGTCAATGTTATCATACTCATTAAACCACCGGCTGGACCTGAAGGCAAGATGAAAGATCGTTATTTTCTTTTTGAGTAGCTGCGCAGGTAGAATTGCCGCTCTATGATGGCGCCGATCTTGTTCACCGGCTTGCGCCCTTTCTTGAGGGCGAGCATGGCAGCCTGACAGTTCTTTTCGAGAACGGAAGCAACGGCTCGCGCATCGTCCATGTCGGCGCCTTTGCAGATGGCCCCGTCATTTCTTAGAAGGACCGCGGATCTCTTTTGGAGAGCGCTGGATATGCTGCGGGAATCCTTGTCCGTGCAGTCGATGTCAGGCCCGACGATCTGTGCGGCGTCGTCAATGTAGGCGGAGACTGTTTTGCCTCTGCGGCTCATATCCATGATGAACGGCGTGCGGACGTGGAGCAGGATGCCCTGTCCGCCTGCGATGTTGCTTGCTTTATATGCGTCGTCATTTGATCCTGCAGGGGACGGCAGATGCTGCATGCATCTCTTTTCGAAGATCCTGCCTGCAACGGCTTCCAGTGCGGATGAGATGCGGAAGGCTTCCTCCATGGTGACTCCCATGCATACGGCGCCGTGGCTGCGCATCAGTATGGCTCTGGAACTGCTGAATTCTTCGGCAGCCCGGGCCACGTTCTTTGCCAGAGGCTTCGTGGAAGAGAGGGCATAGGCGGCGCAAGGAAGTTCCGCGCCCAGCGTCATGAGTTCATCCTGGGTGATGAGGCGCTGCCTTCCGGTGATATCGAGCTCCTTTGCCAGATGGACGAGGTCGAAGTTTTCATCCAGCACGCTGATCGCCGAGGCGTTGCTCTGGTGGGTGTGGACGATGAAACCGACCTGAGGACGGAGCTTGTAAAGCCCTGCGTGAAGTCCTTTCTCGCTGGAAGGTTTGTGTTCGCCTTCCCAGGAGAGGTCATCCATATTTACTTTGACAAGGTCTGATACGGTCAGATCTTCGTAGGCCTTGCCGCTCGGTGTGATCAGGAACTCGTTCTGTGAGATCCTGGCGCTTATGTTGCCCCAGGTCCTCGCTACGAGGCCGCGGGACAGCAGCAGTCTGCCGGCTTTCAGCACCTTGGCGGCGGCTTCATTGTATTCATAGATCATTCAGTGACCTCCTGTCATCAGAGCTTCGCACACTTTGAGAAGACTCTGTCGAATCTTTCGATGCAGTCGTCGATCATCGCTTCGTCGTATGCTGCGCTTGTGTAGAGCCTTGAACCTGCCAGCGTTACGATGCCTTCTGCCATGTAAGCAGCTCCGATGTGCTCCATTTCCTTCTGGCGCTTGCTGGTCTGGTCCAGGATCTTAGGGAGTGTCCAAGGCTTCTTCCAGTTGATGGCGAAGTGCATGGTCCCCACAGTATCCACGTGGCAGATGGACCCCTGATTGAAAATCACGAATGGGAGTCCGTGTTTCTCTGCGGATGCTTTGATGCCTGCCGTCAGTCTGTCAGCCATGCGGCCGGCCTTCTCGCATGCATTGGTTTCTTCGATTTCGCAAAGGGTGTAGTATCCGGCGCAGCAGGAGAGCGGTGTGGCAGCCATGGTGCCTCCGCAGAGGGCTTTTTTGACCTTCTTGCCGGACGAATCGATTCCGGCGCCAAGATGCTGCATACAATCTCTGTGACCGCCGATACCGCCAGCTCCCGGGTATCCTCCGGCTATGATCTTTCCGAAGATCGTGAGGTCCGGATCTACTCCGAAATACCCTTGAGCTCCGCTCGTGCCGATACGGAATCCCGTAACGACTTCGTCGAATACGAGAAGAGCTCCGTATTTGTGAGCCAGTTCCTCTGTGCCTCTTATGAATTCTTTCGTGACAGGGCGCGTGCCGCTTTCCGGGCCGACAGGCTCGATGAAAACAGCAGCGGTGCCGCCGCGAAGTCTGTTTTTCTTCAGTTTATCTTCCAGGTCTTCGAGATCTCCCGGGAAGAATTCATCCGTGTGGGAGAAAACGTACCCCGGTATACCGCGGGACTGCAGACCCTTTGTACCTGGAATACGGATGCCGTAGGCCAGCTGGTCGGACCATCCGTGGTAGGCGCCGCCCATCTTCAGCAGGTTCTTGTTGCCTGTCTTGAGGCGTGCGATACGGGCAGCCACCATGGCAGCTTCCGTGCCGGAGCCCAGCATCCGGAACATCTCTACCGATGGGACCATCTCGGAGATCTTCTTTGCCAGTTTGTATTCG
>CAMNNV010000142.1 GCA_946546075.1 uncultured Bacillota bacterium
CACGCTTCGCATGGCATCAAAAATAGGCTGCGCCATCATCACCATGCCGCCGCCTCCTCCGAAGGGATAATCGTCTGCCCTGTTGTGCTTATCCAAAGTGAAGTCCCGGATATCCGTGGTGCGCACATTCAGTATTCCGTTTTCTGCTGCTCTTCCCAGGATGCTCCCGCCCACGACAGGTGCGAACATCTCCGGAAACAGCGTCAATACATCTATGTTCATATCGCTAGTTGAGATCAAGCAGCCCCTCGATCGGCGTTACTGTGACCTTTCGCTCCTCTAAATCTATGTCCTTTATGAACTGATCCACGCGCGGGATCAGGACCTTTCTTCCTTCTTCTGTCTCTACCTCAAAGATGTCCTGGGCCGTGTTCTGGATCACGTCGGACACTTTGCCCACGGTGCTCCCGTCTTCACATACCACGTCCATCCCGATCAGATCTCTCACGTAGTAAACGCCCTCTTCCAGCTGCGGAAGATCCGCCTCTGTCACGAAAACCTCCAGACCTTTGGACAGCTCTGCGGCGTTTCTGTCGTCGATACCTTTGAGCTTGAGGACGATCATGTTCTTTTGCATGCGAACGTTCTCGACTTTGCAAAGCTTCTCTCCCAGATAGATGAGAGGCGTGTTTCTGTATATCTCGTCGCTGTCGGAGTAATTGTAGACCTTCAGTTCCCCTTTGATCCCCACAGCGTTGACTACTTTTCCTATAAGTACTTTTTCCATTTTCACCTAAAAAATCATCAAGGCACATATATCAGATACATGTGCCTTCGTGTCTTGATTATTGAACTATTTCTACTACGACTGAAGTATTTGCCTTAGTCGCTGCTGCCTTGACAACTGTCCTGATAGCTTTGGCGATCCTACCCTGTTTGCCGATAACCTTACCCATATCATCAGGGGCTACCTTGAGCTCGATAACAGTCGTACCCTCGGACTTCGTCTCTTTGACTTCGACGGCCTCGGGGTGCTCAACCAGTGACTTGGCAATCGCACTAACTAATTCTACCATTATTGTGACCTATCGCTTTCTTTATAAAATACCTGCATTCTTGAACAGTCTCTTAACAGTGTCAGTAGGCTGTGCGCCTGTGCTGAGCCACTTCTGAGCCTTCTCTGCATCGATCTTGACATCTGCAGGTTCCTTCATTGGATCATAGTATCCAAGTTCTTCGATGAATCTGCCGTCTCTAGGTGCTCTTGAATCTGCTGCTACGATACGATAGAAAGGCTTCTTGTGTGCTCCCATTCTCTTAAGTCTAAGTTTTACCATTGTTATTTCCTCCTATTTATTGTTATGGTTATCAAATTTATCTGTAAGGGGTCTTAGAATCCCCCGAACATTCTGTTGATCTTGCTGCCCTTCGTGTTCAGGCCCTTCATGAGTTTCTTCGACTCTTCATAGCGTTTGACGAGCTGGTTGATCTTCGATACCGGCTGTCCGCATCCTGCTGAGATGCGCTTACGCCTTGACGCGTTGAGGATCCTCGGATCTTCTCTTTCTTCTCTCGTCATGGACTGGATGATCGCCTCGAACTGTACGAATTCCTTCTCGCTCTTCTCCGGATCGAAGCCCTTCATCTGCGCGCTGTTCATGCCGGGAAGCATGCTGATCATCTTCGAGATGCCGCCCATCTTCTTGATCTGGCCCATCTGCTCTAAGAAGTCCTCCAAAGTGAAGGCGTTCTTTCGCATCTTTCGCTCCAGCTCAGCGGCCTTCTTCTCATCTGTCTCGGCTGCCACCTTCTCGATGAGAGACATCACGTCGCCCATGCCCAGGATCCTGCTTGCCATTCTCTCCGGATGGAAAGGTTCCAGTGCGTCGAACTTCTCGCCCATACCGACGAACTTGATCGGTCTTCCTGTTACCTTCTTCGTAGAAAGTGCAGCACCGCCTCTCGAGTCACCGTCCATCTTCGTCATGATGATTCCGTCGATGCCAAGGCGATCGTTGAAGCCTTCTGCTGCATTGACCGCATCCTGACCTGTCAGGGCGTCGACTACCAGGAGTATCTCATGAGGCTTGATGGCCTTCTTGAGGACTTCCAGTTCCTCCATGAGTTCCTCGTCGATCTGCAGACGACCGGCCGTATCCACGATGAGTACGTTGCACCCGATCCGCTCTGCTTCCTTGATGGCTGCGAGAGCGATCTTATCCGGCTCCCTCGATTCCCTCATGGTGAACACCGGCGTATCCACTGCCTTACCGACGACTTCCAGCTGATCGATAGCGGCAGGCCTGTATATATCGCATGCGCAAAGCATTGGCTTCTTACCGTTCGATTTGAGGTAGTGTGCCAGCTTACCGCATGTGGTGGTCTTACCTGTACCCTGAAGTCCTACCATCATGTAGACGGTAAATCCCTTCGGTGAGTACGTGAGCTTGCTGTTTGCTCCTCCCATGAGTGCCGTCAGCTCGTCGTTAACGATCTTGACGACCTGCTGGCCCGGTGTGAGACTTCCCATGACCTCTTCGCCAAGGGCCTTCTCCTTGACATCCGCTACGAACTCTCTGACGACTTTGAAGTTGACGTCCGCTTCCAGCAGAGCCAGTTTGACCTCTCTCATGGCCGCGTTGATATCTGATTCTGTGAGGCTGCCCTTGCCCTTGAGTCCCTTGAAGACCCCTTGCAGTCTCTCCGATAATCCTTCAAATGCCATGGACTATTCCTCCAGTTTATCTATGATGGATCTTACTTCTTCCAGTTTATCCGCAGCCTCCTTCGGGGAGATATCGCCGTCTTCCCCTCTGAGACCTGCAATGACCTTATCGATGATATCATCAATCTCGCTTACGGCCCTGGTAGTCTCCCCGAGCCTTCCCACAAGCCCCAGCTTCGACTCATACTCTCCCAAAGACTTGCCGGCGTTCCTCAGTGCGTCGGACACCGCCTGCCTGCTGATGCCGAATTCATCCGCGATCTCTCCGAGAGACAGATTCTCTCCGTAATATAGCTCCATGGTCTGCCTCTGCCGCTTCGGCAAAAGCTCCCCATAGAAATCGTATAAAAGACTTGTTTTAATGATCTCATCCAGTTTCATAACAGTCACCGGATGATAGTATAACCAAAGCAAAAGACCCTGTCAAGTATTTTTGCTTGACAGAGGTCGCGGTTTTTTTTGATGTCCGGTGTTTTCAAAGCAGCGGAGCCAAGTCGGGCCCAAAACGAAAGATTTCTCCTTCATTATGGGGAGAGCACTCCCC
>CAMNNV010000143.1 GCA_946546075.1 uncultured Bacillota bacterium
GGAAGCCAGTACGAGATCATCGATGTCGACGGGATGACCTGCCGGATCGAGCGGAAGTAAAGCCGCCAGCCACGGAGCCTACGGGCTCTGTTGGTCGTAGTAAAATACACAGTTTCACGGCCATTTATTTGTGTAGATTATTCCCGAGATTAACTTGCTATTATCCCCGTTTAGAGTGATTAATACACTACCAAAAGAAAACACACCAAACGGAGGTAAAGACCATGACGAACGCATACGAACTGAGAAACCACTTTTTCCTGGAAGACTACAACACCGCGATCATCCGCGAGGATTTCGAGAACTTTTTCAAGAAGACCAAAGAAAAAGTAACCTTCACCTTTGGCGGCTGGGACGGCAAGAGCTACGACGGCGAAAGCCGCACGGCTACGGTTTACCGCACAACCATTGAAGGCTTCGAGGATGTGAGATTCATCAAGGTTGGCAAGGGCCTGCACTACATCGAAGAGGACACGGAGGTTTTAGAGAAGGCCACCGGAGAATACCACAAGAGAGCCAGCTGGCTGGTGGATGTAAAAAGAGCATAAGCTACAAACCAAACTGAAGATTTGGAGAGCATAGCCCATCCGGGCTTTCTCTCGTATACGGAGACTTGCTGGTGGCAGGTCATTTTTTATGTCTGGAGGTTTTATGAAGTTTTTGATAGACAGGAATGAACTGCCATATGACGCGATGGTGCCGGACGCGTCCTGGCTGATTCCGATAGAAGATGATGAGGAAGAAGGTGACGGCACAGATGATGAGAAAACTGACGAACTACAAGCCGACCAGGTTCATGGCGAAGACGTCTCACTACGATGAATATGCTGCAGATTATGCTGTGGCCTTTATTGAGCAGCTTTGCCATACAAAGGGGACCTGGGCCGGAAAGAAGTTCGAGCTGATTGACTGGCAGGAGCGGATCATACGAGATCTGTTTGGCGTTCTTAAAGAGAATGGGTACCGCCAGTTCAATACAGCCTATATTGAGATCCCGAAGAAGCAAGGCAAGTCGGAACTTGCAGCAGCGGTAGCGCTTCTTCTCCTCTGCGGGGACGGTGAGGAGCGTGCTGAGGTGTACGGCTGCGCTGCAGACCGAAACCAGGCCAAGATCGTATTTGATGTTGCTGTTGACATGGTGCGCTTTAGTCCGGCGCTCTCAAAGAGAGTCAAGATCCTGGAATCACAAAAGAAGCTGGTCTTCAAACCGACGAACAGCTCCTACCAGGTTTTATCGGCGGATGTGGCGAACAAGCACGGCTTCAATACCCATGGGGTGATCTTCGATGAGCTGCATACGCAGCCTAACAGAAAGTTATTCGACGTGATGCTGCAGGGGTCGGGCGATGCCCGCATGCAGCCGCTTTACTTTTTGATCACCACAGCTGGAAATGATACGAACTCCATTTGCTACGAAGTTCATCAGAAAGCGATCGATATTGCAGAAGGCCGGAAAGTTGATCCGACCTTTTATTCTGTGATTTACGGTGCAGACGAGAGTGAAGATTGGACAGATCCGGCGGTATGGAAGAAAGCCAATCCCTCCCTGGGGATTACGGTTGGCATCGATAAGGTCAAAGCGGCCTGCGAATCGGCCCAGCAGAATCCTGGCGAAGAGAATGCTTTCCGGCAGCTGCGTCTTAACCAGTGGGTAAAACAGTCGATCCGCTGGATGCCGATGGACAAGTGGGATGCCTGTGCGTTTCCGGTTTCAGAGGAGGATCTGGAAGGCCGTGTTTGTTATGGCGGACTGGACCTTTCTTCGACAACAGATATCACAGCCTTTGTGCTCGTGTTCCCGCCGGAGGACGAGGAGGATAAATACAGCATCCTCCCGTATTTCTGGATACCGGAGGACACGATGGATCTTCGCGTAAAGCGGGATCATGTCCCATACGATGTTTGGGAGCGACAGGGCTACCTCATGACGACCGAAGGCAACGTCGTCCATTACGGATACATTGAGAAGTTCATCGAAAGCCTCGGTGAGCGTTTCAATATCCGCGAGATTGCCTTTGACCGCTGGGGTGCTGTCCAGATGGTACAGAATCTTGAAGGGATGGGCTTTACCGTGGTTCCGTTTGGCCAGGGCTTCAAAGATATGAGCCCGCCTACCAAGGAGCTGATGAAACTCACGCTGGAAAAGAAGATCGCCCATGGCGGGCATCCGGTCCTTCGATGGATGATGGATAACATTTTTATCCGCCAGGACCCGGCCGGAAACATCAAGGCCGATAAAGAAAAAAGTACAGAGAAGATCGATGGTGCAATAGCCACCATCATGGGATTAGACAGAGCGATCCGTTGTGGGCTGGATACAGGCGAGAGCGTGTACGACACAAGAGGGTTGCTTATTTTTTAAGGAAGGATGGTGAGGATTATGGGTATCTTAAGCGGTTTATTCAAGTCGCGGGACAAGCCCACCAATAGAACGGCCGGCAGCGCATACAGCTTTTTCATGGGCGGATCATCTGCTGGGAAGAGGGTAAATGAGAGATCGGCCATGCAGATGACAGCGGTGTATTCCTGTGTGCGTATCCTCTCAGAAGCGATCGCCTCCCTCCCGCTGCACGTCTATGAATATACCGAGACAGGAACTGCCAAAGCAACGGAACATCCGCTGTATTCGATCCTGCATGATGAGCCAAACCCGGAAATGACATCGTTTGTGTTCCGGGAGACGCTTATGGGGCACCTACTCATCTGGGGGAACGCATACGCGCAGGTGATCCGAAACGGCAAGGGTGAAGTGATCGGCCTTTATCCGCTGATGCCGGACCGAATGACGGTGGACCGAGATGAAAAGGGCCATCTTTACTACGAGTACATGGTCAGTAATGATGATGCGCCGATTAACAAAAAGTCGACGGTGAAACTGGCACCATCCGATGTGCTGCATATCCCGGGACTGGGCTTTGACGGCCTGGTTGGATACAGCCCGATTGCGATGGCCAAGAATGCGATCGGTCTTGCGATAGCAACGGAAGAATATGGCTCTAAGTTCTTTGCAAACGGTGCTGCGCCTTCTGGCGTTCTGGAGCATCCGGGAACAATCAAAGATCCGAGCCGCGTTAGAGAAAGCTGGCAGCAGACCTTTGGCGGATCATCGAACTCGAATAAGATCGCGGTCCTGGAAGAGGGCATGAAGTATACGCCGATCTCCATCTCGCCGGAGCAGGCACAGTTCCTCGAGACCAGGAAGTTCCA
>CAMNNV010000144.1 GCA_946546075.1 uncultured Bacillota bacterium
AGCAAGGGAGCAGCAGACCGCCCAGATCAACATCAAAGGATTAGCAGGCGCCGTACAGGAAATCAGAGATATGAGCGCACTGGAGGGGGCGGAGTTTTTCGAGAAAGTCAAGGGGATACTGGCAGAGTATGGCATAGCGCTTGTTCTCCTGCCGCGTCTTGAAGGTGCATCCCTAAGAGGTGCATCTTTCAGGGACGGCAACAGGATGGTTATCAGCCTAACAGAAGAAACTGCGGAATCCGACAAATTCAAATCGGACCTGTTGCATGAGATGGCCCATATAGTCCTCGGCCATGTTGGAAACAATGCGTCCACATCAGCCAGGGACGAGGAAGATGCAGATAAATGGGCAGCAGCCATGCTAGGTATGACTGCTGTAGATTAGAACCGAATTTTATTTCTTCCTGCTCACCAGCAAAATCTCCGGCGGATCGGAATGCTGGTTGAGCATCTGCACATAGGAAACGTGGTAGACAGAAGAGTCGAGACCCTCGCTGAAGGCGAGAAGCTCGGCTTTTTCTTTTGCGCCGGCGGGGTGGCCGCTGTACATGGTGATGCACACGAGTCCGCCCACAGCAAGATCGTTAATAGACGATGATACAGCATTTAGAGTGCTTCCGGGCTCCGTTGTGACACTCTTGTCCCCTCCGGGAAGGTACCCCAGGTTGAACATGATGAGCTGCGCAGGGGCGCCGCCGGTATAGGAAGCGATGTTCTCATGGGAGTCGCAAAGGATGCGGATGTGCCCATCCTCCAGAAGGGGTCCGAATCCTTCATCGCGCAAAAGTGCGCAGGTGTTCTCCACGGCGGCGGGCTGTATGTCGAAGCCGTACAGCACCGTGCCGTCCGAAGCCGGATCGGTGCCGAGATTCGTATGGACGTCCGCGACGAGATCGTTACCGGGATCCGAAGAAAATTCCGGCCAGATCATCTGGGCCAGAGCCAGCGTGTCGTGCCCGTTTCCGCAGGTGGCATCGATGATCGTCATAGCGCCTCCGGAGCCCCTATCTGTAGGGGCCGGAATGTACGCGCCGGCTATATGTAGAGCCAGCGATGTCGTTGATTTTATCAGGTTTCTCATGGTGAAAGTATATCACAAAAATTGCGAAAAATCAGACTCCATTTTAAGCAAAAATTAACCTCTACCAGGGGTTGACCTCGTTGTTGCGACGTGATGTATGGTAACGATGAATACATGCAACAATGCATAACTAGGGGTTTCATATACAAGGGGTATTTTAGATCGTAATTAACAACAGATGAATGTTAGAAAGCTTAATAAGAAAAGACTGATACTGACTTTAGTCATCGCTCTTGCTATTATTGGGGCATTGGGTCTGACGCTTCATCTCGTAGAGAAACATTTCGAGAAAGATGAACAGTTCGGTGACACTGGAGATTGGGGCAAACAGGGGACAGAGAATCATTTTCTCACGATAGGAGAAAACGATTATTACTACACAGACAACCTGGATACTTACCTTCTTATAGGTACAGACGGAAGCGGTGAATTAGCTAAGGCCGGAGAGAAAAAGGGTTCTAATGGCGACTTGGCTGATTTTTTGTTGCTTGCAGTCATCAACAGGACCCAGGAGACCTACGGTTTCCTGCAGCTGGACCGTAACACCATGACGGATGTGACGGTGCTGGATAAGGACGGCAAGGAGCAGGGAACGTATCCGGAACAGGTCTGCACAGCCCACTGGTACGGAGTCGATGAGAGTCAGAGAAACAAGAATACGGTGGATGCCGTGTCATATATATTCGGTGGATTGCCGATCCAGGGCTACTACAAGCTGAACATGGAGGACATCGGTGCGGTCAACCATGCCGTTGGTGGCGTCGTGGTGGACATCGATACGGACATGACGAAGGTGGATCCGGACTTCCAGAAGGGAGCATCGGTGCTCCTGACGGATGCCCAGGCGGAGAAGTTCGTCAGGGCCAGGATGAATGTCGGAGACGGCACGAATGCAGCCAGGATGAAACGCCAGAGAGAGTACATGCAGAAGGTCTATAACCTGACCATGAGCCAGATCCGTGAGAACCCGGAGTACATGCAGGAACTCTATGAGGAACTGGAGGGCAAGGTGGACTCGGAACTTCCGGGAAACGAAGTCTCGAAGATCGCCAACCAGCTCACGCAGTTCCGGAGCTGTGGGATCCTCACCTTCGATGGTAAGACGAAGACCGCGGACACTTTTGATGATGGCAAGAAGCACGAAGAATTTTATATGTCGGAGAGCTCTGCAGTGGAGACACTGGGCAAGGTGATGAACATCGCACCTGCCGAAGAGCTGGGAGAGGAATAAATGAACGATAGAACACAGTTAGATATAAATATTGATGACAGACAGGACAGCGAGATCGAGATCGATCTTTTGGAACTGTTCGCTCACTACCGCACGAGGCTCAAGTGGATCGTGCTGGGATTTGTCATAGGTGCGCTGATCGCAGGGCTGCTGACGCAGTTTGCCATCACGCCGAAGTACACGGCGACGGCCAAGATGTACATGGTCTCCTCATCGAGCCAGTCCGTAGTGGACCTGACGGACCTGAACATCGGTCAGTCGATTTCCAGCGACTACGTAGAGCTTCTCAAGACGAGACCGATCGTGGAGAGCATCATACAGGAGCAGCATCTGCCGTACAGCTACAAGGAGCTTTCCAGTATGCTCAGTCTCAGCGTCGTGGCGGATACCAGGATATTGACCATTGATGTCACGAGTACGGACAAGAGGGAGGCGATGAATATCGCCAATGCTCTCGCAGAAAAGGGCGTCAGCGAGCTTCCGAAGCTCATGGAGACGCCGGAGCCGCACGTGGCCGAGTATGCGATCGTGCCGGTGAATAAGAGTTCCCCGAGT
The DNA here is from genome assembly GCA_946546075.1 of uncultured Bacillota bacterium. Classification (GTDB taxonomy): domain Bacteria; phylum Bacillota; class Clostridia; order Peptostreptococcales; family Anaerovoracaceae; genus Lentihominibacter. Next base: position 2,868 of record CAMNNV010000144.1, read on the forward strand.
CTGACGAAGAACACCATGATCGGGGCACTGCTGGGTCTTCTCATCATGCTGGGCATCTTCACCGTGGGATTCCTGATGGACGATACCTTCAAGACAGCAGAAGATGTGGAGAAGGCCTTTGGCGTTATGCCGCTCACTGTCATACCGGAAGGCAAGATAGAAGGCCTGTCTGACATAGAAGAAAGCGATGAATCTAAGAAGAAACTAAAGAAAAAGAGAAAGGGGAAGAAGAATGGCAGAGGACAATAAGATCACTTTTGGAGTGACGCCGCAGATCCCCTATGCGATAGAAGAAG
>CAMNNV010000145.1 GCA_946546075.1 uncultured Bacillota bacterium
AGGAGATCGCTATGAGAAAGGGTGTCGGTGCAGATAAGAGAAAACCATTTGGCGAGCTCTTCTTCGACGGCGAATACGGCAAGGCCCTGACGGAGGAAGCAGCAGGGGAACTGGCGGATATCCTGGAGCTGGTCAGATGGGCACCGTCCGCAGTGAATAAGCAGCCGTGGCGCCTGATCGTGGATGGCAATAAAGTGCACTTCTACGTGAAGCACGATAAGGGATATGTGAACGAATCCTCCGGAGATCTCCAGAAGATCGACGTAGGGATTGCCATGTGCCATTTCGCAAAGGGCGCGCAGGCGAAGGGAATCGATGTCGCCTTCGAGCTCAAAGAGCCGCAGTTCGATTATCCCGACAACGCAGAATATATCGCAACATATGTAATCAAATAAAAAAGAAACGAGGTGCCTTGATGGATCTTAGAAAAACCATCGGAGCACCTCGTATTTATTTGTCGTTTAACGTCGTTTCGCTACGAAGCGGTCGAAGCAGGCCAGGATCCCCGGGAGCACGAAGATCACCAGGATCGTGGCGATGAGACAGCCGATGGAGAGGATCCGGCAGATCTGACGGGTGGCCGGCTCTGCAAAGGCGAAGCTCAGCACGCCAACGGCGGCGATGAGTATGGTGGCCGAAGTGAGGATCGTCTGCAGGGACCCTTTGAAGGAGGCACGAATGGCTTCCTGCACCGGCATGCTCCCTCGACTCTCCACGTAGTACGTGGAGTAGATGATCGCGTAGTCTATGGTAGCGCCCATCATGATACTTTGGACGATGAGAAGGGCAAGATAATTCATATCCACATGGAGCAGATTGAGGACGCTCATGGTGAGGAAGACAGCGCACTGGATGATCAGCACCAGGATCACCGGTGTCAGCAGCCGCCTAAATGTCAGCAGCACGATAAAGAGGATGAACAGGGCCGTGAGAATGGTGATCCTGTTCAGCTCTCTGTGGAACGTCTGGGACATTTCATAGGCCATCGGCGTGCTGCCGATGAAGTAGGTGTCCTCGTTGAAATCAGCATTTACAGTTGCAGTGAGATGATCCATAAAGGCTCGGGTCTGATCCGAGTCTTCTTCCATATCTGCCGAGATCATCATGCGTCCGTAGTGCTCGCCCCGCAGCAGGTCCGCCGCTTCATCGAGATCTGCTCGCATATCCGATACGTTATTCAGGTCCTCTTCATCCATGGCAGAGGAGAAGGCCTTGCGCGGGATCATCTTCTCGTCCAGATGGTACACCAGGGTCATCAGATCCATCGTCCAGGACTCGTCGTATTTTTTCTCGGAGCCGTAGAGCTCGTAGAGCAGCGCCAGGGAGTCCGCATCCATATCTTCGGAATACTCACCAAAAAGGTCTGCAAGTCCCAAAGACGTGTAGCCGGTTCCTGCCACTACGTTATCGATGATCTTTTTGGCCAGGCGCAGATCATCTGCCTGACCGCCGATGCGGGAGCTCATGGACTTATCCTTGAGCACGGTGCCAACGAGGAAATCCACGAACTGCTGCGGCGTCAGCTTCCAGCCGGAAGTATCGCCGTGCTTGTAGGTGTGGAGCAGGTAGAGGCTCCGCACGTCTTTTGTCTTCATATCCAGGATATCTCCCATGGCGGAAGCACTGAGCTTCTTGCCGGAAACGGAGGTATCGATGATCTTTCGCAGCATTTCCAGCTGCGATTTTTGTTTTTTGGAAAGGCTGCCGGCTGCCGTTTTATCCGTCAGCAGGTATTTCACGGTGCTCTGTACGGAGTATTTCACAGAGTCCGGAGAATTCTGTACATCGTGGTAGGAGTAGATGAGCGCCAGTGTCTCACCATCCAAAGGCATCCCGTATCCGGCCAGTGCGGCGGTCATATCAGGGACGCTGTAGGAAGCAGGATCCATCTGACCGATCTGGGAGAGCCCGCCGATGAGCTGGGCCGTTTCCTCTCCGCCGAACTGGGCTGAGAGTGCAGGGCCCTGTGCCATGGCAGACAGAGTCGTGCCGAGATCAGAAATGGTCATGGTACCGCTGCCATCCGCGTGGCGCATCACGTAGACCATGCGCATCTGAGCCTCATCCATGCCGAGAAGGGAGGCAGCCTTCGAGTAGGAAACCGCCTTCGTCATCTTTTCTTTATCGGTGAAGACTTTGAGGGAAGACAGCTGCTTCTTCGCAGATTTGTCCATCATGCTGCCGTAATCCTTGTCCTTTGAGACGTCCTCGAGGAGGAACTTCACGAAAGCAGGCAGGGTCATCTTGCCTGCGTCTTTGTCGTTTTTATTGATCTGATAGTAGAGGAGAAGCTGGGAAGCCTCGGACTTTTTCATGTCGAAGAAATTCGCCAGACCTGCAGCAGACATCTTCGTCGTCAGGGTGGCGGCATCCGTGAACTTCGCCAGATCGTTGATCTGGGACTTCATCTCCTCATCGATGCTGCCGGAAAAATCTTTGTTGTGAAAAACGTCGTTTTGCAGATACGATACGAACTGCGGGATGGTGAGAGTGAACGCCTCATCCTTTGCGAAATAGTCGTAGTAGATGAGTTTGACCGTGGCCTTGGTGAGTCTTGTGTCGGAGGCGGTATCGCTCTCTTCCTGCATATCTTCCATGAAGTCCTTCATATCTGCAGCCGTCCGCTGTTTGCCCAAGGTGCTCTCGTAGCATACGGCGCTGTTTATCAGATCCTGGCCGTCGAGGGACTCTGCCAGATTCCCGGCGGCAGCGCTGTCTTTCTCGTTGTACATCATGACGATGGTGTTGTCCCGGCCGAAGACCTGATCGATCTTACCCTCAGATCCGTACTGTGCGTAGGAAAAATCCACACCGCCCCTTATGATGAAGCCTGCAGCGAAAAGAGCGCAGAAGAGGAGGGTGAGGGGGATCCTGAATTTGTATTGGAAGCGACTGAATCGCGGCAGATCGTTCGGAATGGTTTTTTTGACGGTGCGCCCCATGAGGCCGTCGATGGCCAGAAGCATGGAAGGCATCACAGTGAAGATGGCGATGAGACTGATGAGAACGCCCTTGGCAAGAGCAAGTCCTATGTCAGCACCGATCTTGAAACTCATGAACACCAGAGCCAATAGTCCTGCAAAGGTGGTGAGGGAGCTTCCGGTGATGGCCCCAAAAGAAAGGCTCAGCGCCTTTGTCATGGCGGAGCGCTTAT
>CAMNNV010000146.1 GCA_946546075.1 uncultured Bacillota bacterium
AAGCCGGAGATCTTCATGCAGGAAGGATGGCACTACGAGCTGGATGAGAACGGGCAGGCCTCATACAAAGGCGTCGTGTTCAACGAGATGAAGGGGGCTCTCGCAGACCCCGCAGAGGTGATGGAGAGCGCCATGAACCGGGCGATGTTCCCGGACACGATCTACTCCTACATCTCCGGCGGCGACCCGACGGCCATCCCGGGCCTCACCTACGAGAAGTTCATCGAGACCCACAAAAAATTCTACTCCCCGGCAAACAGCATCATCTATCTCGACGGCGAGATGGACATCGAGATGGTCCTGGGGATATTGGACAGCGAATTCCTTTCGGGTCTCCCAAAGGGTGAACGGACCAGCGAGATCCCGTGGCAGCAGCCGGTGGACGGCGGTATCATCACGGTGCCGTACGAGATCGGTCCCGACGAGCCGAAGGAAACACGCATGCGCACGGCATGGGCGAGGGGCGTGTGCGGATACAACGAGAGGATCAAGATCACAGCCATGAACATCCTGGCAGATGTGCTGGCAGGCGATAACGAGGCGTACCTCAACCGGCTGATCCTCAAAAAAGGACTTGCAGAAGACGTGATCCTCAGAGTCTACGACGGGACGGGCCAGATCTGGCTGCGCCTGGAAGCGAGGAACCATAAGGCAGAAGACAGCGAAGAGATCGAGAAGATCCTCTTTGATGAAATAAAAAGACTTGCCGACGAAGGCATCGACCACGAGAAGCTGGAAGCCATCATGGCGAACGCGGAATTCATCATGGGCGAAAAGGATTTCGGGACGTACCCGCAGGGACTTTTCTTCGGATTCCTGGTGATGGACAGCATGCTCTACGGCGGCGATCCGGAACTGAATCTGCAGAAGGGCGACCTCTTCGACAAGCTCAGAGAGAAGATGAAGGAAGGTTACTTCGAGCAGCTCCTCCGCGAGATCATGCTCGAGAATCCTCACAAGTGTCAGGTGATACTGGAGCCATCCGAGACCCTCGGCGAAGAGCGCCGGGAGGCCGAAGCGGCCCGCCTGAAAAAAGAGCAGGATGCCTGGACGGCAGAAGATCTGACGAAGGTAACAGAAGCCCAGGGCTCCCTCGATGCATGGCAGGGCAGTGAAGATGACCCTGCGGACCTGGCGAAACTCCCGCACCTTACTTTGGAGGATATGGACGATACTCCGGAGGACATCCCGACAACGGTCAGCGAAAAGGATGGCGTGACGATCCTTCGCCACGAGATCCCGTCGGGCGACGTGCGCTACGTGAATATGTACTTCGAAGTCGACGCGAGAGACGCGGACGCTTTGCATGAGATGTCGTTTCTGGCAGAGCTTCTGGGAACGCTTCCGGCTGCCGACATGGACGGCCGCGCCCTGATCACGGAACAGCAAAAGACCCTCGGCCGCCTCGATTTCGACCTTTCGCCATATGGAAAGAACAATTCGACGGAGATCTCGAGCATCCAGTTCGTGACCTCATTCAGCGTGCTGGAGCAGAAGGCCATGGCGGGAGCAGATCTCGTCACGAAGATCCTGACCCAGACGCATTTTGACGAGCACGACATGATCTCCGACATCCTCAAGCAGTGCAGGCAGGAACGGCTGCAGGGATTCATCATGGCTGGCCATTCTGCTGCGATCAAGCGCGTCATGGCCATGAATACGGATGCGGCGGCGGCTCAGGATGAGATCACCGGCACGGGTTACTATAAGTGGCTGGCATCCCAGGTGGATGCTGGCGATGCGGCGGCGCTTCAGCCTATCCTCGAATCAGCAATGCAAAGGGTGCTGGCGGGCAAGCTGACGGTGAGCGTGACGTGCGGGGCAGAGTACGATGCGGCTCCGCTTGTTGACAGACTCGCCTCTGGTGTAAAAAGTGCGGGCGCATCTTCTGCGCAGGATATAGACTCCGTGGGCGATTCCGATGCAGAGCCAGTGGGTGCTGCAGATGTCTCCGACGTTTCCGGTGCGGAGCCGGCGGGCGATTCCGTTGCAACTCCGGTCAGCGCCACGGGCATCAGATCAGAAGGTATCGTGATCCCGGCAGACATCGCCTTCACAGCGAGAGCCGGCAGCCTCCTTGAAGCGGGACAGGGATTCAGCGGCAAGATGCAGGTAGCGGCGAGGATCGTGAGCCTGGCATACCTTTGGAACGTCATCAGAGTGCAGGGCGGAGCCTACGGCACAGGCATCTCGGTGCATCCTTCCGGAACCATCGCATGCTATTCCTATCGCGATCCGGACGGGACTTCCAGCCTTGAGACCTTCAAAACATGCGGCGACTTCCTGCGGCAGGCAGCTTCCGGCGATTTCGACCTGACGGGCTTCATCATCGGTGCAGTTTCAGACGCTTCACCGCTTTTGACCCCGAGACTCAAAGCCCAGATCGGCGACGGCTTCTATTTCAGAGGTCTCACCTGGGAAGACAGGTGCCGGACGAGAAAGGAACTTCTCTCCGTGACGAAGGAAGATCTGGTGGAGCTGGCGGAGGCCATCGAAGCAGCCCTCGATGCGGGCGGCACATGCATCGTCAGCAGTAAAGAGCAGATCGAAAAGGCAGCACCAGGTGAAGTGCTGAGCATATAACAGGTAAAAAAAGAGGAGCAGGCATCTCTGGAGACGGGATGCGCTGCTCCTTTTTTATGGAGGGGCGCCGATTCTGCGTATCAGCAGATTTTTTGCAAAAAGATAGAAGCGCCCGTCGGCCTATCATCGGACGGTCAATGCGATTCTGACTTTTTACGAGAAAAAGACAGAAAGAAAGAATTGCTCGGCAGCTGCAGAGATACGATTCCAACTCTTTGCAAAAAAACGAGGGATAGGGGGAATCGGACGCCCCGCGCCAGGAGCCGCTTCCCACTTTTTCCAGAGGAACCTATCGATAGTTGGAATCGGTGTCAATTGAAAGCCTCTCGCCGCACGTCGATTCCAACTTTCAGCAAGATAATCGTCCGATTGGGGAATCCGGTCATGCGGCACACTGCAGGATTCCAACTTTCCTTTCCTTTTTTCGTTGATAGGAGGAATCGCCCAGTAGGCCCGAAGATACGATTCCAACTATATGCGATTATCTAGCCAATCGTTGCACTGGCCTCCTATGCAAACGGCATCAAACGGCACGAAGCGGTATAATGCGGTTGA
>CAMNNV010000147.1 GCA_946546075.1 uncultured Bacillota bacterium
CGCTTCATTACATGATTTTGCGGGCAAGAGTGAGTGAATCTATGGTATCATTGAACTGGTAGGTGAGAATTATGCAGATATCGAGCAGATTTACGATCGCGGTCCACATACTTGTCTGTATCGAGGGCTTTAAGAAAGAAAATAAGGTGACGAGCGAGTTTCTCGCGTCGAGCGTGGGTGTGAATCCGGTGGTGATCCGTCGGGTGCTGCAGCAGCTCAAGAAGGCGGAGATCGTGACGGTCAAGCGGGGAAGCGGCGGCGCCGATCTTGCAAAGGATCCGCGGGAGATCACGCTTCTGGACGTTTATAATGCCGTCGAGAGCGTCGAAGAGGGACAGCTTTTCCACTTCCACGAAGAGCCGAACCCGCTCTGCCCGGTGGGAAGAAACATACACAGAATCATGGACGGACACATCTTTGCAGCACAGCAGGCTTTGGAGGCGCAGCTCAGGGCTGTGACCATCGAAGAGGTGATGCAGGATGCTCATAAATATATCAATGAGGTTTAGTTTTACGGAGGAGAGTAAGCATGAAGATCACGATTTTGAACGGAAGCCCGAGAAAAGAGAACACGCTGGCCATGGCGGAAGCTTTTGCGGATGCGGCGAAGGCGAACGGTCATGAAGTGGAGATCATCCAGGTCGGTAAGATGAAGATCGCCGGCTGCCTGGCGTGCGAGTACTGCCACGGCAAGGGCGAGGGGCAGTGCATCCAGAAGGACGACATGGAAAAGGTGCTGCCGGCATACAAGGACAGCGATATGGTCGTTTTCGCAACGCCGATCTATTATTTCAATATGACGGCGCAGATGACGGCGGCGATCCAGAGAGTGTACTGCATCGGCAAGCCGGCCAAGGCGACGAAGGCTGCTTTGCTGCTCAGTTCCGGTTCGCCGGGCGTGTATGATGCAGCGATCGCATGCTACAAGACGATGATCGGATTCATGGGTATCGAAGACGCCGGCATCATCACAGCGGCTGGCGATGAGAACAAGTCAGAGGCGAAGCTGGCAGAGATCGCAGAACTGGCGAAATCACTGTAAAACAACCCATAAATCAAGCAATAAAAAGCGACCTTCGAGGTCGCTTTTGTCGTCTATTCTGTCTCCTGCGGGAGCTCCTTTTGGAGGCGGATCTTGAAGGTCTCGCCCATGGTGCGGACGATGAGTTCTTCCGGCTCTTCGGCTCTTGCTTTCTCGGCGGCTGCAGCTGCTTCTGCCTCTAACTTGGCGCGGCGTCTATGCTCTCTGCGGGCAAACCAGGTGACCACCGATCCGATGGCAAGAAGTGTGACACCGGCGATGACGAACATCTTGAACTGTGCGTAGTCTGTCCAGCAGACGCCCAGGACCTGATCCGTTGCAAAGGCTCCGGCGGATGCCGCCAGCAGTCCCTTCAGGGTGTGGCGGTTCAGGATCTTGCTGAGTGGAAGATCCGGGAACATCGCTTTAGCGGTAACGGTGAATGCGCCGATGATCACGGCTGCCATGATCGCGAAAGTCAGGAGTGCGTTGAACAGCGGTGAGAGTCCTGCAAAGAGGAGCTGTCCGCCGGCTACGATCACGTTGCCGATGAACCACTGCGGCACGATGAACAGCGCACGAACACCGATCGGAAGGCTCAGGATCCATCCGCGAAATGTTCCTTTGACCGTCTGCGCTTCTTTCTTCTCATCCTGTATGGAGTCATCATCAGGGTTTATGGTAGGATCCGCGTACGCGACCTTTGGCTGTATGCTGGTATCCTGCAAAATATCTGCGGGATTATCGAATGTAGCATCGATCGCTGCACCGGATGCGGAGATCACCGCTGCGATGGCAGCTGCTACAGCTTTTTTGTTGTCCACAGCTGATCCCTCCTTTCACAAGTAAGTGTCATTATCTGTTAATTGGATTTTACATCATTTGGTGGCAAAATCATACTGTTTTCGCAACATTTTGTCCTGATTGTTGACGGCCGGCGGGGACAGTGATTAAAATATCAGTATGAAAACTCTAGAGAAAAAACTTTTCGAATTGCAGGATAAAAAATATAGGGATTTCCACCTGAAACTCATCCCCACGGTGGACCCGGAGCGGGTAATCGGGATCCGGACGCCTCAGCTTCGGCAGCTGGCCAAAGAAATGAGAAAGACGGGGCAGGCGGAGGCTTTCATAGGGGAGCTGCCGCACAGGTATTTTGATGAGGATCAGCTCCATGCTTTCATCATTTCGGAGACCAAGGATTTCGACGAAGCGGTGGCGCAGGTGGACAGGCTGCTGCCCTGCATCGACAACTGGGCCACCTGCGATCAGCTGAGCCCGAAGGTGTTCCGGAGGCACAAGGACGAACTGATGGAGCACATCGACAGATGGATGGGAAGCGGCGAGCCTTTTGCAGTACGGTTCGGCATCAAAATGCTGATGGACCACTTCCTGGACGACGAACATTTTGACGTCCGGTATCCGCAAAGGGTGTGCGCGGTCCGCTCTGACGAGTACTACGTGAAGATGATGGTCGCGTGGTATTTTGCGACGGCACTTGCTTTGCAGTACGAGGGGGTGCTCCCGTTCATCGAGGAGCGCAGGCTGGAGAAATGGACTCACAACAAGGCGATCCAGAAGGCGAGAGAAAGTTACAGGATCACGCCGGAGCAGAAGGCGTATCTGAAGACGTTAAAGGAGTGAAGTGATGAAAAGACAGACAGCGAAAGAGATACTCGCTGCATCTTTTCGCGAGCTGGCGGAAACGCGGTAAGTACGTATGCTCCATCTGCGGATACGTATACGATCCTGCGGAGCACGACGGTGTCGCATTCGAGACACTGCCGGAAGACTGGACTTGCCCGCGCTGCAAACAGCCAAAGGATAAATTCAACAGAGCATAATCAGGAGAAAGAAAATGGCCGGTATATTCACATCACCATCGAGATATATACAGGGGAATGGAGAACTGCATAACTTAGGAAAATATGTTTCGAAGCTGGGAAATAACGCCCTTTGCGTGATCTCCCGGGGAGGCTTCGCAAGGAGCGGAGAGATCATAAGAGGCAGTTTCGAAGGCAAGGCAGAAGTGTCTTTTGAGATCTTCGAAGGGGAATGCTCCCGCCGTGAAATCGAGAGGATCCGGAGCATCGCAGAAGACAAAGGCGCC
>CAMNNV010000148.1 GCA_946546075.1 uncultured Bacillota bacterium
TCAAGAACAAGATCCGTTACACGAGACTCGTTCGTGATAATTACATATTCAAAGTAACCGATCTGTAATAAATAAGGGATGACCGCTCAGTCATCCCTTTTGTTTTATTCTGTGATATCAAATGCCGACCGTACCAGTCCGTCCCGTTCAAGGACTGACTCCAGGGCAGCTACATCTGCCGAAAGCTCGAATCCGCCTTCTGTGGACATCTTCCGCAGGATGTTCGAGAATGCATTCTCAATGACCTTCAGAGTATCCTCGATCTGCCCTTTGAGTTCCTCTTCGCTTGCGCTGAGGTTATCAAGACCATTCAATCTCTCGTAGTATTCCATGGCGGAGATCGTCTTTGGCAGGTAGTATTCTCTGAACTTCGAGGCGTCCTTGATCTTATCCGGCTCCTGCTGATACTTTTTCAGTATCTTATCTGTAAGCTCACCGATCTTCTCGATGGTGTCTCGCTCTGCTCCTTCAGGCAGCGACTTTGCCACTGCACCGATCCTCGCCAGGCTGTCCTTTCGAAGCACTTCCAGTTCTCTTACTTCTCCGAGAGATTTGCCGCAGTAGAAACAGAAACTGTTTTCTGCAGGTATCTTCTTGCCGCAGTACGGGCACTTGACCATGTGTGCCGTCTCTTTCTCCGCGGTATCGTATCTGGACTTCTTGTTTGACGGTACTATGAAATCCCCGTTTTCATCAAAGTATGCTCCCGGGAAATACCTCCTGTCCATGAGACGCATCAGATCGGTAATGACTCTGTCCTCATTCATACCTAATTTCTCTGCCAGATAGGAAGTCGGTGTCTCCTTGTAGCCACCTATGGCAGAGACGAATGCCTGATACTCGATATCGCTGATTTTATTTGCTTTGCCTGCCCTGACGGCGAAGCCCTCGTTGATCCGATCCATGAAGATCACATAGATGAATCCCAGCAGGAAAAGACATCCCAGCCCCGGAAGTTCGTTGAAGAATCCCATAGCCAGGATTCCTATCCATATGATCAGCAAAGTCCTCGGGAATTTGAATCTGTTTCTGTTACTCATGATCACTCCGTTTCAGCCGATGCGTCGGCAGCCTCTGTTTCGCTCTGGTTACCTTCTGTCTGGGCTTCTGTCGTTTCACCGCTCTCGGAAGAGCCACTCTCTGTTACGAGTTCAAAGTAAGCACTGCCCGGATCGATGACGACGATCTGTCCTGCCTTGAGCTTGTATCCCCTTGTCATGCGGTAGATATCGTCCTCCGCCAGGCTGTTGTAATCCTTATCGTACTTTTCTTTTGCCGCTTCCTTCGTAGCGTAGATGTAGACATTCATGTAACTGTCATCCTTTGGAGGGTAGATGTTGTACCTTCCGGCCGGAAGTTCTTCATCTTCGCCAACCACATACGTACCCGACATCTCGATGCCGGCACGTTCGATCTGCACGGCCTCCTGTTCATAACTCTCCACATTTCTCACAGGATCGTGCGCCGTGACCGCCCAGCCAATGCCCATGACAACGCAAAGGATTGCCAGTATGAATGACATTATCTTGTATCTTTTAGCTTCCCTGTGCGCTCTGATCAGCGCCGCGGATGACGCCCCCTTCTCAGGGACTACAGCCCCGCATTTACCGCAGAATTTCGCATTGTCGGGCAGCGGCGCCCCGCATTTTTTGCAAATCATGTTTTCTCCTTGCTGTATCTTATTGTGTTAAAGCTATATCGTTCCCAGTTTATACGTAAAGCTCTGACGCACATATACCCAGTACGTTTTCCTGACTTTTACCTTCTTTTTCTTGTACTTCCACTTACCGTTTACTTTTTTCCACTTGACCTTTTTCTTGACCTTCTTGTAGACGTACTTCGTCTTGTACTTCCACTTGCCGTTTACTTTCTTCCATTTGACTTTCTTGGTCTTGTACTTCTTGACGTAATGGCCGTAGTAGAAGTTGGCGTAGCATTTACCGCCCATCTTGACGATCCCTTCGATCTCGTACTTCAGCGGCACGCGCACCTTGTGCTCGAATTTTCCGTTCCAGTCGAAGACCGCCACGACGTTGTATCTGCCGCTCTTATCGTAGCAGGCATATATGTGGTCGGCATCGCATTCTAGGCTCTGCGGACGTTCCGACAAAGTCACATCTCTTTCGCAGTACCGGATCGGCTCCAGATCCTCATCCAGGATCAGGAATGTCCCTTTGACCGAGCATCTCATGACGAACTGCTTTCTCGTCTCGCTGTAAGCGATCCCCGCAAAGCCTGAGAGGGTACTGAGGTCATGTTCGGATGCTCCCGGAAGCGGCGGTTCCGGTTTGATATCTTTATATCCCACGATGCGCAAAGTGTCCGGGTCTACCTTCGATACACGGAAAGGATGGCCGTCCCAGTGCACGACGTAGAGAAGGCCGTCGTCCGGATCGTATGTCGCATCATTTGCATGATCGAGGACCAGCGGAGCTGACACCGCGACTTTTTTGAAGTTGTCCGCGCGTACCTTGAGGATCACGCACTTGTTGCCGTAATACGCCTCGTAGAAGAGGTACATATATGTGCCGTCCGTCGCGGACCCCTGGAGCACGCGATAGACTTTGCGCGTCTTTGACGGGAGATACGCGTGGAAATCTATGGTCTTGCCCGAAGACTTCACGGCTTTGGCAGTCGTCTTGAAATTGCTGCCCTTCGTACTGTGAAGTGTCCAGGCGGAGAACTCTCTGTTTCCTTCCGGAAGCTGCTTGTAGGAGCGGATCCTCACATAGTAGAAGTGCTCCGGTTCCAGCTGATCGATGGTGAGGCTGGTGGTATCTGCCCCTTCCGCCGATTCCTCTATGAGAGCCGGCGAATCGAAATCCTTATCACTGTCAGCCTGGATCTCATAGCCTGCTGCATCCCCTGCCTTCTCCCAGGTGAGCTGGGCCGATGTAGGAGACTTGTACTTCCAGGAAACGATGGACGGACCCGGAACGGACTCATTGATCACGTCCTCCGGGGCAGCAGACTCCTCTGTCATTATCGTTTCGTCCTGCAGTTCCTCCGGTGGTGTCGTTTCTTCCCGGATCGGGTCTTCGGTCGGAGTGATTTCATCCGTATTTTCCGTGACCACATCGCCTTCCGGTATCTGTTCCGATTCTGTCACCATCTCGT
>CAMNNV010000149.1 GCA_946546075.1 uncultured Bacillota bacterium
TCTGGAGCCTACGATCAGTGCTCCCGTATTCCCTCCTGAAATCAGAAGGTCCGCTTCACCGTTCTTTATCATATTCAAAGCGACTACGAGAGAGGAATTGGTCTTGCGCCTTATGGCCTTCACCGGACTGTCTTCCATGGTGATCACTTCATCTGCGTTCACGATGGAGATCTGGTCTCCCTTGTAGTGGTTTTTCTTCAGTTCCTTGGCTATGGCAGCCTGTGGTCCCACGATGATGATCTGCTCATCGATGAGTTCTGCTGCAGCTACTGCACCTTTCACGATCTCAGCAGGCGCGTTGTCGCCGCCCATTCCATCTAACACTATCCTCATACTCAAACCTCTTTATCTGTAAAGATCTTTGAAATCCTTCGTTCTCTTAACTATATCTTCTGCGCCGAATACGGCAGATCCTGCTACCGCGATGTCGACGCCTGCATCTGTCACATCCTTCACGTTGTCCAGGTTGACTCCGCCGTCGATCTCGATGAGAAAATCCAGTCCCCTCTCTTCTCTGATCTTTGCAAGTTCTCTCACTTTATCGAGGACAGACGGGATGAACTTCTGGCCGCCAAAGCCAGGGTTTACGGACATCAGCAGCACCATATCCACATCAGCCAGCACCCAGTCCAGCGTCGCAAGGGATGTTCCCGGATTGAGCACGACGGCAGGCTTCACACCCAGCGACCGGATGTGCTGGATCGTCCTGTTGATGTGCCTGCATGCCTCCACATGCACCGAGATATATTCCGTATTGTCCGTCACGAAATCTTCAAGATATGCATCCGGATTCTCTATCATGAGATGGACATCATACGGCAGGGAAGTCTTGCCGTTCAGGCTCTTCATCACCACTGCCCCATAGGAGATGTTCGGCACGAAATGACCGTCCATCACATCTACGTGGATCAGGTCCGCTCCGCCCTTCTCGATCAGCTCAACCTGCTGCGCAAGCTGAGAGAAATCTGCTGATAAAATCGATGGTGCCAACTTGAACATAGTCCGCCCTCCTCTTTAATACTGTCTGTTCTTTCTTATTTCTTCGAGCTGCTCCCGGTAGGAATCGTATCTGGCCTTGTTGATCCTGCCTTCCTCCACCGCCTTTGTCACGGCGCATTCCGGCTCTGCCAGATGGTAGCAGTCGCTGTATCTGCACTGTCCGATGAGCCTTGCGATCTCCGGATAGAGATGCTGCAGCTCTTCTTCCTCCACATCCCGTATCTCAAAGGATGTGAAGCCCGGGGTATCGAACATCATGGTCCCCTTCTCAGGATCCACCACGAAAAGCTCCGAATGCCGCGTGGTATGTCTGCCCCTTCTCGTCTTCTCGCTGATGTCCCCCGTCTCTGCTTCCGCGTGTGGGATCAGGTGGTTCGTGATCGTGGATTTGCCTGCCCCCGACGGTCCCGCCAGAGCCACGGTCTTCCCCTCGATCATATGCAAAAGTTCCGCGAGGCCTTCTCCGGTGACGCCGCTTGCCGTCACGACGGGATAGACGTCCCTGTACTTCTCCCGGATCTTCTCGATGGCATCCGCTGCCTTATGGCTTCCCTTCAGACCTGAGCCTGCCAGGTCCGCCTTATTGACACATATGATGACCTCCGTCTCTTTTTTTTCGGCCATGACTGTCAGTTTATCGATCACAGAAAGTACCGGCGAAGGTCTTGCTGCTGCGACTACGATGACGAAGCAATCCACGTTGGTGACAAAAGGTCTTACGAATTCGTTCTTTCTCGGATGAAGGTCGGTGATCCAGTTGTCATCATTTCCTTCGATCACTTCGAAGCTGACCTTATCTCCCACAGCGAGCTTGATATCGCGCTGCTTGAAGATCCCGCGCGCTTTGCATCTGTATACGCCATCGCCGGATTTTACGTAATAAAACCCGGCGATACCTTTTGTGATTGTTCCTTCCAGCTTACTCATATGTTATTCTTCTCCATCCATATCGTCAGGATCTTCCGGATCCGGCTCTACCGTCGGCTGTGTCGGCGGCTCTGTAGGTTCCGGTCCTTTGCTGACTTTGATGGATACCTTTGATCCCTTCGTGAGCTGTGAGTTGGCATCGTACTGCTGCCACATAACGGTTCCGGCAGCGTACTTGCTGCTGTATTCTGTGGATACCTTGCCCACGTTCAGGCCTGCGTTCTTCAGTGCTGTCTTGGCCTGTGCTTCCGTCTGTCCGATCAGGGAAGGCACGCCGACCTTCGCTTCGGATCCGTCACTGACGACGACGTTGATCGCAGTGCCCTTCTCGATCTCCTCGCCGGCCTTCGGGCTCTGGCTCAGCACGTAACCCTTTGGTTTGTCACTGGCCTCAGTCGTGACGGTTCCCAGCTTGAAGTCTGCCGCTTCAAGGAAGGCTTCCAGTTCACTCTCATTCTTTCCTACGAGATCCGGAACAGCTCCGTCACCGAGTCCCTTGCTGATGTTGACGGTGATGGTGCTTCCCGTCTTGACATCTTCTCCCGGCATAGGATCCTGGGACACGATCAGCCCCTTCTCGTATTCTTCGCTTATGACTTCATCGCCTTCCACGATCTTGACGTCATACGTCTCTGCTGCCACCTGGGCCTGCTCCAGGGTCATTCCCACGAAGGTCGGCGCCTCGATCGTCTTGCCTCCCAGAAGACCTGTGGCAAAGGCGATGGCAAGACCGATGATCACTGCCAGCACGGCCGCGCCGATGATGGTCATCTGCTTACGGGAAAGCGGCTTCTTGTTCTTCTTTTTTGGCTTCTTCTCGCCATCGAGATCCCCGTCCTCGTAATCGGTCTCCGCGATCTTGCGGCCGCCGCCGATCAGGGTTTCAGGGCCCACGATGTCCCCGATGAACTCCAGGTTGTTCAGGGCTTCGATCAGTTCATCCGCCGATGCGTATCTGTTCACAGGATACTTGTCCGTACACTTCATGATGATGTGCTCCAGTGCCGGCGGCACTCCGGAAACCACCTGTGACGGCGGTGTCATCTCTCCGTTTATGTGCATGAGTGCGATGTTTACGGGATTGTCCCCATCGAACGGGACTTTGCCTGTGAGCATCTCGTACATCACGATTCCCAGAGAGTAGA
>CAMNNV010000150.1 GCA_946546075.1 uncultured Bacillota bacterium
CTGCAGCTTACGGATGAAGAACTGGCATATCTTGAGGAACCATACAGCCCTCATCCGCTGGCAGGAGTAATGGCGCAGAACAAGCGCGCAGCATCAAAAGAAAAACACGTTTGGACTACAGGAGATCAGAAAATCGGGAGGTAGAAAGAAATGAGCGAGAAGATCGTACAGACAGCAGGAAGAGAGCAGCTTGGAGATTTTGCACCAACATTCGCACACCTGAATGATGACGTGCTCTTCGGAGAAGTATGGAACGAGGAAGCCATCGACGTGAAGACCAAATGCATCATCACCGTAGTGTCCCTGATGGCATCCGGGATCACGGATTCTTCTTTGGCATACCATCTGCAGAATGCAAAGGCACACGGTGTCACAAAAGACGAGATCGCAGCCATCATCACGCATGCGACGATGTATGTGGGATGGCCAAAAGGATGGGCGGTTTTCCGTCTTGCTAAGGACGTTTGGAACGAAGAATAGAGGGAATCAATCATGAAAAAGATCATTTCATTGCTGCTCATGATGCTTCTGGTGTTCGGGGTCACGGCGTGCTCCGGCGGAAGCTCCGAGAGTACAGAGAGCACGGAAACAGAAACAACGGAAGCGGCTGAACCGGCACAAGATGCTGGAAATGATACTCTGGTGGTGTTCTTCTCTGCAACAGGAACCACGAAAGGTGTGGCTGAGAAGATCGCAGGTCTGGAAGGCGCAGATCTCTATGAGATCGAGGCGGCACAGGAATATACGGATGCTGATCTTGACTGGAATGATCAGGACAGCAGAACGACAAAGGAGCAGAATGATCCTTCCGTCCGGCCTGAGATCGGAAGTGAAGATGTGGCTCTCGAAGGATATTCCAGGATATATATCGGCTACCCGATCTGGTGGGGAGAAGAACCGCGCATCATGGATACATTCGTCGAGAAATATGACTTCGACGGCAAGACTGTGATCCCGTTCTGCACTTCAGGCAGCAGCAGCATCGGAAGTAGCGGGCAGAATCTGGCGGACAATGCCGGAAGCGGTACGTGGCTGGAAGGAGACCGTCTGGACGGCAGTATTTCAAAGGATGAACTGCGCACGTGGATAGAAGGGCTGAAGTAAGGAATTGTTCTTAAGCTGATACAATGTTATTATATTACTAACATTGCTCGTGAGAACACATTCACTTTGAGAAGGAGACTGCACATGCGCAAGAAGACCCATCTTTTGAAACGCTTATCTGTTATCGCTCTCAGCTTTATGATTGCCAGTGAAAGTCAAGTAATGCGCAAAGAACATATTTGGTGAGCACATCATGGATCTTAGTTCGTTAACAAAGAAAATACTGTTTGGGAACTTCATGTTCGTTGCTTGCTGCATGGCATACCTGGCGTGGTGGAGTGTTGCTTTCCGGCCGGGATATCAGCCGCCGGCAGGACTCAGCGAAGTGCTCATTGGTATCACGGCTCTGCTTGGGATCACAGGCCTGGTGTTCGTGATAGAAGGGTGTGCCCAGGCTGCGAGTCCTGTGCCGTACGTTCGCATCATTGGGGCAGGAGCAGCTGTTCTGATCATACTGACGTTCGTGACGATGGTGCTGATGCACAGAATGGTCACGACAGAGCTGCTTTTGATCGTATTTTGGACCTGCATGGAGATCTGCGTTCTCTGTGCGTTATGTGGGCAAGCAGTTTACAGTAAAAGTAATATCGCAACTTTATCCATTGTCGTGATCCTGGCTGCTTCGGCAAGCATGGTCAGCTATATGAAGTACTATGACCTCGAGCCGATGGTAGCCTTCTACGATGGGATGGTGCCACTGGCACTCTTTGCGATCGTAACATGTTTGATATCGGTGTTACCGCTTCAGAATCATCGAAAGTGATTATATAGATAGAATGAGGAGGGGCATAATGAGAAAAATCATTGCACTTTTGATCACAATGATTATGGCGTTCAGCATGTGCGCATGCGGTGGAGCTGGTTCCGGAAATTCCGGATCTGACATCGACTACATGGCGCTGGTGAACAAACTCAATCCGCTGCCTGAAAACTGGGAAGAAAACCTCGAAACGATCCACATGACGAACTCTGTTGGAGAGGATGTGGAAGTCGAGTCGAAGGCTTACGAGAACTACCAGCAGCTGAAGGCTGAACTGGAGAAAGAAGACATCTATGTGGACCTGGATTCTGCAAGGCGCAGTGTGGCCGATCAGGAAAGGATCATGAAGGAATTCACGGAGAAATACGGCGCTGACTATGCCAAGAAGACGGTTGCAGAGCCGGGCTACTCAGAGCACCACACAGGACTGGCCCTTGATTTGTACCTCATCATCGACGGCAAAGACGTCACGAAGAACGAAGACATGGTCCAGTACCCTGAGATCTGGGAAAAGATCCATGCAAAGCTTGCAGATCACGGTTTCATACTCAGGTATCTCGAGGACAGAGAGTATATCACCGGTTACGGCTATGAACCATGGCACATCCGCTACATCGACGATGTAGACAAGGCAAAGGAGATTATGGAAAAGGACATTACGTTTGAAGAGTATCTCGGCGCCGTCCAGCCATCGGAAGTGACCATCGATTATGGTGAATCGAAACTCTTCAAGGAGGACGAACTCAAGGAAGCAGCTGTCCAGATCAAATGCAACTTCGCTTCATGGAAAGGATGCCAGCTCCACAGCATCCGCTATGCAGGTGATGAGAATTCCAATGAGGAGAATCTCAAATGGCTCAACGAGCTGAACGAGAACCAGGAAGAACCATACGTAGAATGCGTGGAATTCCTGATGGACTTCCATTCACCGACGGAAGAAGCAGACCTCAAAGACACCGCTTGGGAGCCGGATAAAGAATACAAAGATTATCAGTGGTTCCTGGCTCGCACGAAAGACGGAGGCTGGGACGTCGTAAGCTATGGATATTGATAAATATTAAAGAAGACCGGGCAATCGCCCGGTCTCTGCTATGTTTTACTTGGATTTAGCATCCAGATTGGTGTCCAATCAGCATCATCTTATTCGTTAAAGTAAATCTTCTGAAGAGCCTGCGGCATGGAGGCGATCAGAAGA
>CAMNNV010000151.1 GCA_946546075.1 uncultured Bacillota bacterium
GAGGTGGAGAATACGAGCCTTACAGACCTCGATACCATTACCCAGGTGGCAGCTGAGACAGGCTACATCAAAGAAGAAGACGTTACGAAACTGCTTGCTTTCAGAGACGATCCGTCGGATGAGAGCTGGATGAGATAAGGAGATAAAATGAGACATCTGATCGATATCATGGATCTTACGACGGATGAGATACAGCAGCTGGTGGATGTGGCAAACGACATCATCGCAGATCCTGACAAATACGCAGAGAAATGCAGAAGAAAGAAACTGGCGACCCTGTTCTTTGAGCCTTCCACGAGAACGAGACTGAGCTTCGAGGCGGCCATGTATGAACTGGGTGGAAACGTGCTGGGATTCAGCGAGGCTCAGAGCAGTTCCGCATCAAAGGGGGAGAGCGTCGCCGATACGATCAAGACGGTGGGAGCCTATGCAGACATCATCGCCATGAGGCATCCGAAGGAAGGTGCTCCAATGGTGGCATCTCTGAGGTCTGACGTGCCGGTGATCAATGCCGGGGACGGCGGTCACAACCATCCGACCCAGACTCTCACAGACCTTCTCACCATCAACAGAGTGAAAGGGCACTTCGATGATCTGACCATCGGATTCTGCGGCGACCTGAAGTTCGGACGTACCGTGCATTCTTTGATGAATGCCATGTCCAGATACGAAGGGATCAAGTTCGTCCTCATCTCTCCGGAGGAACTGAAGATCCCGGAATACCTGAGGTATAATCTGCTGGAAGGCCACGACATCGACTACGAAGAGACCACCGATCTTGAAGCCGCCATGCCGCAGCTGGACATCCTTTATATGACAAGAGTCCAGAGAGAACGTTTCTTCAACGAACAGGACTATATCAGGCTCAAAGACAGTTACATCCTCACACCTGACAAACTGGAAAATGCGCCGGAGGATATGGCGATCCTTCATCCGCTGCCTAGAGTCAATGAGATCTCCGTCAGCGTAGACTCAGATCCTCGGGCCAAGTATTTCGATCAGGTAAAGAACGGTAAATTCATCAGGATGGCCCTCATCCTGAAGCTCCTGGAGGTGGAATAGATGATTATAGGTGCAATAGAAAACGGACTGGTGCTGGACCATATCACGGCAGGAAGAGGAATGGAACTCTACCGTATCCTGGGACTCGATGCTCTCGACTGTGAAGTCGCCCTCATCAAAAATGCCCAGAGCCCGAAGATGGGCCGCAAGGATATCATCAAAGTAGACAGGCTCATCGATGTGAATCTGGATGCCATCGGATACGTGGATCCCGGTATCACCGTAAACGTGATCCAGAACGGACAGCTGGTAGAGAGAAAGCATATCGACAAGCCGGAACGTATCACAAACGTCATCAAGTGCAAAAACCCTCGCTGCATCACGACGGTGGAGCAGGAGATCCCACACGTATTCAAACTGGTGGATCGTGAGAATGGGATATACAGATGCATCTACTGCGAAAGCAAGGCAAAATAGAACGAACAGAACAGCTGCGGATCCCGCGGCTGTTTTTTTATCTGTACAAAAGGCGACATTTCTGTTAGAATAATAAGGCTATCGAGTTTTTTAAGAAGGAGATTTGAAATTATGGAATTTATTGACAGCATTATTCTCGCGATAAGCGGCGTTCTGTATCAGCCATTTATCATTCCTCTCTTCCTCGTGGCAGGAGGAATCTATTTTACGGCTAGAACTGGTCTTATGCAGATCAAGATGTTCCCTGAGGCATGCAGAGTCATCATGGAGAAACCGAAGAATGAGAACGGTATCTCATCATTCGGTGCTCTGATGGTATCCACGGCATCAAGAGTAGGTACAGGTAACATTTTCGGTGTTGCTACAGCTATCGGTTTCGGCGGTCCGGGAGCCATCTTCTGGATGTGGCTGACAGCATTCCTTGGCGGTGCTACAGCATTCGTTGAATCCACACTGGCTCAGATCTATAAGAAGAAGAATCCGGACGGATCGTGCTTCGGTGGTCCTGCTTACTACATGCAGGATGCACTGGGACAGAGATGGATGGGAGTCCTGTTCTCCGTCTTCATCCTGCTCACATATGCACTGGGATACAACATGCTGGCTGCATTCAACCTGCAGTCCACATTCCAAGCATTCGACTTCTACAAAGAAGGATCCACACCTATGGTCATCGGTATCATCCTGGCCGTTCTCTTCGGAGTAGTAATCATCGGCGGAGCGAAGAGACTGACGCACGTTACTGAGGTTCTCGTACCTGTAATGGGCGTAGCTTACATCCTTCTCGCAGTCGTCGTTCTGGTGATCAACGCTGAGAACATCGGAAGCATGTTTGGTGCCATCTTCAAGAGCGCATTCGACTTCCAGGCAATCTTCGGCGGATTCGCTGGTTCATGTATCATGTATGGTATCAAGAGAGGCCTCTACTCCAACGAAGCTGGTATGGGTTCTGCACCAAACGCAGCTGCAAGAGCAGACGTATCTCACCCGGCGAAGCAGGGTCTCGTACAGATGCTTTCCGTATTCATCGATACGCTTCTCATCTGTACGGCAACAGCTTTCATGTGCCTGAGCACAGGAATCGGAACGCAGCCGTTCTTCAATGACACAGACACAAATCCAGCAGGATACGTATCCACCACACTTTCAGAAGTATTCGGCGGTATCGGTCCTGTCTTCCTGGCCATCGCAATGTCACTCTTCGCTTACACGACGCTGATCGGTAACTATTCATACTGCGAAGGATGTCTGGCATTCATCATGAAGAGAACACCGAGCCACACATTCCTGATCTGCTTCAGAGTACTGGCAAGCATCATCGTATTCCTGGGATGCATCGCATCAGCAGGACTCGTTTGGGACCTGGCAGACCTGACTCAGGGACTCATGGTAATCACGAACCTTCCGGCTATCCTGATCCTGGGAGTACCGGCATTCAAGTGTCTCAAGGACTACCAGAAGCAGAAGGCAGAAGGCAAGAATCCGGAATTCAAAGCAGCCGACATTGGTATCAAGCAGAAGACAGATTTCTGGAACT
>CAMNNV010000152.1 GCA_946546075.1 uncultured Bacillota bacterium
GTGCCTTTACCGTTTGTCAGGATCTGTGGTACATCGAACATCTGCAGTCCGCCAATCATCGATGTGATCAGTACGTATACAAGTATTGGACGTATCATAGGAAGTGTGACCTTGAAGAATGTCTGCCTTGGTGAGCATCCATCCAGCTCTGCCGCCTCGAACAGCGACGGGTTGATGCCCATGACAGCAGCCATGAGAAGGATCGTTGTGTTACCGAACCACATGAGGAAGTTCATGAGAGCAACGAGGCCTCTTGCACCTCCGACTGTTGAAAGGAATCTGAACCTTTCCGTCAGTATACCGCTGTTTACAAGGATCGAGTTCACTGGGCCTGCGTCTGAGAACAGCGCGAAGAACAGCATTGCGAATGCTGACGCCATGATCAGGTTAGGCATGTAGATCACGACCTTGAAGAACTGCTTTCCTCTGATCTTCAGCCTGATGTCTGTGAACCATGCAGCCAGGAGAAGAGATACGATGATCTGCGGTATAAATCCGGCGAGCCACAGGATCACTGTGTTGCCGGCGTATTTCAGAAAGTCGCTCTCAAAGAGCGCCTTGTAATTAGCTAAGCCAACCGGATTAGGACCGATAATGGTCAGTCCGGAACGATAATATTCAAAAAAGCTGTAATAAATAGTCTGTCCAAGCGGAATAAGCTGGAATATCAGGAAAGCTATGAAGAAGGGGGCAATGAAGATGTATCCCCATTTAGCATAGCTTACATCATTATCTTTTTGATGTTTCTTTTTCATTGCTACTCGCCTCTCCGATGAAGCATATAACTGTAATTTTGTAAAATTAAAGGGGTGACCATATGGCCACCCCCGATAAGGTTCTTAAATACTAGTCTTCTGGCCAGTTAACTGTTTCAAGTTCTGGATACTTTTCTTTGATAGCTGTCTCGAAGTTAGCCTTAGCCTTGTCAAGGTCAGCATTTCCATCGAAGTAATCCTTCATTGAAGCCTGCATTGTCTCAATGATTCCCTGGTCATATGCAGAAGCGATCTTCAGTGAAAGTCCTGCAGCTGAATCTGAAAGAAGTGCATAGTGGTTCTGTCCACCGAGGAAGCTGTTGCCCTCATAGTTCTTAGCAAGGTCATCGATAACAGCCTTGTTGTTTACGAAGTCACCCTTCTCCTCTGCGATCTTCTTCAGAATGTCAGGATCTGTAGTCATCTTTGTCATAATGTCAGCGACGAGCTCTGTGTTGTCTGTTCCAGTAGCAGCTGTGAGCCATGTGCCGCCCCAGCACCAGGATACAGGACCTACGCATACTGCATAGTCTCCCCAAGCACTCTTCTCAGGATCCTTTGTTCCGTCAGGATCAGCGTTTCCTGTAAGTGTGAAATCGATCTCCCATGTGCATGCAGGGATGCAGAATACCTTGGAGTCTTTGCCCTGGTCTTTGTTCCAGTCTTCACCCCAGAGTGAAGTCTTGTTGTTGTAACCCTTCTCAGTGTATTCTTTTGTCATCTTTACCCAGTCCATGATGTTTTTATCAATGTTGACTGTCTTGCCGTCCTCTACGAACGGAGCCTTGTCATTATTGTAGAAAGGTCTGAATGTATCATCATAACCGGAAAGCATCTTGTAGCCCTTAGCCTTCATCTTCTCAGCTGTATCTTCGAATGTATCCCAGTCAGCCAGTGCTTTCTGAACTTCTGCAGGATCATCTGTTCCGAGAACGTCCTTAGCGATCGAACGTCTGTAAGCGATCAATCCCGGGCAAGCCTGCCAGGAAACGCCCTTTACATTGCCGTCAGCATCAGAAACGACTTCCTTAGTGTATTCATACTGATCAGAAGTAGCATCAAGAACTCCGTCAAGATCCGCAATGTTCATTGTAGCTTCAGAGTTTGTGTACTTTCTTGCATAGTCAGCTTCTACCAGGAAGAGGTCGATCTTATCGTCAGCAGCAGCGTCAGCCTGCTTCAGCAGTGCTTCATCAAGCTTTGTCTGGTAGTTGTTGCCTTCGTTAGGCTCAACGATCCAGTTTACTGTAGTACCATCGTTAAGAGTTGTTGTGGAACCATCCTTAGCGACTTCCTTAACTTCTGGATAGTAGTCGTTGAAACGTGTCTGGAATTCGTCGTTCCAGCACCAGATGTTCAGGACTTTACCCTGCTCTGCAGGTTCTTCTGCCTTCTTCTCGCCACCCTTGCTTCCGCAAGCTGCCATTGTGAATACCATAGCAAATGCAAGAACCAGTACGAGAACGGCCTTCAAATTCTTTTTCATACCATTTCCTCCTCTCGTTGCAGCTGGACCTAATTGTCCGAACCGCAAGCTCTAACACTGTATCCGTCAAACAGATCGCCGGCGACTTTTGTCTCTTCGGCTTTATATTCTTCACGGTTTTCGATTCTGGCTACCAGCTTACGTACAGAAACTCTTCCGATCTCATCAGTGTTCTGACGCCATGTAGTAAGCTGCGGCTGCACGACTTCAGAAAGGCTGATGCCATCATATCCGGTGACGCTTATGTCTTCAGGTATCGAGAGACCTTGAGTTCTGATCTCGTTATACCCTCCGATGCTTGAGTAGTCATCTGGATACATGATAGCTGTCGGCGGTTCTTTCATCGCGAGAAGCTCTCGAGTGGCTCCTTTGGATGATTCCGGATCATGGTATTTACCCTGTACGATCAGCTCCTCGCTGACCGGGATGCCATGCTCTTTAAGAGCTCTGCGGTAGCCGGACAATCTTTTCTCTGTGACCTGTGCGCTCTCCCCGTAGATGTAGGCGATCCGGGTGTGTCCTTTCTCTATCAGCTGAGAGGTGAGGGTATATGCGCCTTCCTCATTATCTGACAGAACGGAATCTCCTCCTGCGACAGAATAATCGATCGTCACGACCGGGATGTCGCTCTGGATGAGTTCCTTCACGCCTTCGTCTCCGAAGTTCACACACGCGATCACGACTCCATCGCAGCGGCGGTATTTGCAATGCTCCAGGAACGATACCGCTTGACCGCCGATGTACTGGCTGATGAAGG
>CAMNNV010000153.1 GCA_946546075.1 uncultured Bacillota bacterium
TTGCAAGGAACGTCGATGATCTCGAGACCTTTGTCGTGAAGATCCTCGTACATCTTTTCCAAAGGTTCATAGTGCGGTGTGAATCCGCAGCCTGTTGCTGTGTTGACGATGAGCATTACTTTGCCCTTGTGATCTTCAAGGGACATCTCGCTTCCATCAGGCATTGGCAGTTTGTAATCATATACACTCATTAGTTTTCTCCGCTCTTATTTCTGACTGAGAACGAACTGTTTCATAACTTCCTTAGGCTGGAATCCTACTGTCATGTCTGCCAGAGCGCCGTCCTTGATGATGGCGATAGCCGGGATGGAACTGATCTGATATTTCTGTGCAAGTTCCATGTTCTCATCTACGTCGCAGTTGAAGAAATCAACTTCGCCTGCAAGTTCCTCTGACAGTTCTTCCATAGCAGGTGCCACCATTCTGCATGGGCCGCACCATGTTGCTGAGAAGTCAATTACTGCATACTTGCTTGCCTTTACCTCGTCCAGGTTATTGTCTTTTATGATCTTGATCATTTCATTTCCTCCTTATTTATCCTTAGATGCTAAATATGTTACGGCTGACAGCGCAGCTACATTGCCCTGCCCCGCTGATTTCACGTACTGATATGGTTTGCCGGCGATGTCTCCGCAGGCAAAGAGTCCCGGAAGGTTCGTCTCCATCTGGAGGTTCACCTTGATGTGCGGCCCATCTGTTTCAACTCCAGGCACCAGGCTGTCCGGCGGTACGGCATCTCTGAGCACGAATACGCAGCTCGTGTCGTAGGATGACTTGTCCGTTACGATGGCGTCGACTTTCATGCTGCCCGCAATCGCCTTCGGCTCTTCCTCCATGATCCTGATGTTGTCCCCCTTCGGAAGATCCAGTTTGTTCTTCCTGAAATAAAGGACCTCACTTGCGATCTCTGAGAGATACTCCGCCTCTTCGGCTGCATCAGCGCTGTATCCGATGACTGCCACGCTCCTGTCCTTATAGAGCCTGCCGTCACATGTCGCGCAGTAGCTCACGCCTCTTCCTACGAAACCTTCTTCGCCTTCGAGGGATCTCGTCTGGACAACTCCGCTTGCTACGATAACGGCAGATGCTTCGATGAAGTCCTCCCCAACCTGGAGGTTGAAAAAGTCTCCCATGGCGTATATCGCTCCCACCTTCCTGTCGGTGATCGCAATGCCGAGATCGTCCAGATGCTCTCTGAGCTTCTTCGCAAAATCTGCGCCGGCTATCGCCGGAAGACCCGGGTAGTTATCGATGCGGTGCGCCTTCGAAACCTTGTCGCTGAGATCATCGCTTCCCAGAAGGATGATATTCTTATTTCTGATCTTCGCCGTGATGGCTGCTGATATTCCCGCAGGTCCCGTGCCTACGATGGCTATGTCGAATCTATCCATATCGTTATCCTTTCTTGTTTACAATTCAATTGTACGCAATTTAATTTTGCGTGTCAAGTATTTTTTATAAAAAAACAGCAGACTGTTTCAAACGTCTGCCGTTATGGTTATCTTCTTTTGTTATTATCGCACTTCCTTCAGGATCATACTGCGCAGCGCATCATTTACTGCACACTCTGCAGCTTCATTGAAATCCTCCCCTGTAACCGGGAGCTCTTCACCGGATGCAAAAGCGAGCATACCCACAGCAAGGATCCTCTTATCGAGCCTGTCTCTCTCCGCCTTGAGTTTCGTCAGGATCTCATTTAAGATAGTCTCTAATCCTTCCACATTATTAAGCGCTTCCTTCATCTCATTCACAGACATGCCGATGAACTTCATCAGCTGCAGCTTCTTGATCACCCCGATGTCCTCATCAGAGTAAAGCCACCTGCGACGTCCCGTTTCCTCTTTTACCGATGGTGCAAGAAGATTCTTCTCGTTATAGTATCGCAAAGCACTCTCGGTCACTCCAGTGCTGTCCATAACCTCTCTCATCGTCGACAACTTCATAGTCTATAATCCCTCCCCCGAAAATATATATCTCGTTGTTACGACGAAGTCAAGATGTATTAGAATGATCAATAAAAAAAACGCCCCGAAATGCTTTCGAAGCGCTTATCACAACTCTATTCTGCAAGTTTCTGTATCTTTGCTATCGTATCTTTCTCAGGCAGATCCATCTCCATGATGTAGATGAAATCATCTGCCTTATCCGGGTTCTTCAGAATGATCCTCCAAAGAACGTCCCCGCCTTCCGGAGATATCTCCCCTGCTCTTATCTTATATGCCAGAAACTCTGCTACCGGTTTTATTTTCTCTCTTGCTTCCTTCACGTTTTACCTCCCCGAATCTAAAGTGATGCTCCCAAAGCTTCCACTAGTTTATCTGCGCCTTCCGGCGTCCCGATCTTGCCCGTGACTATGATCTTCTCCGCAGGAATCTGCGTTTCCTCTGCCAGCGCCTGCTGCATACGCACTGACGGCACGAGAAGCACGTCGGCTGTTTTGCATGCCCTGATGAAGAGGCCTCGTTTCATCCAGCTGTTTCCCTTGATGCTCCTGACGTAGAGCGCTGAAGTGCACGAATGATTGTAGAGGCCGTTGGCGATATTCGTCTTGCCGCTGAGACTTACGAGTGCAGCAAGGTCGTACTCCTTGACGACTCTGTTGACGACCATGGACGACCTGGTGAGTTTGAGGCCCACAGCATCCATGCCTCTGCTGATATCGATCAGCGTTCCCGGCGCAGCAAATCCCGAACCTGCCATATCCGACGATATGATGAAGACATTGAATTTGTTTCCCAGGATCCTGGCCAGCTCCGCCACACTCTTTTCGAAATCTGTGCCCTTGATTCGCCCCATATAAAGGCCTATGTTTTTCTTACCGGGATCGATAGCCCCGTTCTGGATCACTTCGCCTATCATCCTGCATCCTCCTTTATTAACAGGCAATCGTTCATTTCACTTATGATTATATATCAG
>CAMNNV010000154.1 GCA_946546075.1 uncultured Bacillota bacterium
AGCTTGATATCAGCACTGTCGCCGGCAAAAACGCACACGAAAAATGATGGCAGCATGGATAATCCAATCACCATCATTACTGTCCCTGTAGTTTTTAAAACGACTCCATAGTGCAGATTCATGTCAGTATCCTCCTGCGGAAGAAACTGGGCTCCTTATCTTCTGAGAAATCGGAGGCGCCCCTTTGACACCTGCGAAATAAGGCCTTCGATGACACTTATCTCGCTGAGAAGATATATCATAGTCACGCGATCGCCCGGCTTGATGACGTCGCTTCCGCCGGGGATGATGACCTTGCCTTTGCGGTGTATTGCAGCAAACAGCATGCCTCCCGGAAGGTCCAGACTCTTGAGGGGCTTGTCGATGACTTTTGTGCCCGGAGCTGCGATGAACTCCATGATCTCAGCCTGTCCCTGGATGATCTGGGACGAGAGTACTTTGCTGTATCCCTGGACGAAACGGAGGATCTCACTTGTGGTGATATCCAGCGGGTTCAGGGCCATATCGATACCGAGATCCGTGATGATCTCAGCGTAACTTGCTCTGCTTACCTTTGCGATAACGTGCTTGACATTGTGGTTCTTGGCGGTCAGCGCAAGAAGCAGGTTGTCTTCGTCGAAACCGGTGCATGTGACGACAGCGTCCATCTGGCCCAGGTTCTCGTCCTCGAGGAGAGTCAGGTCTGTCGCATCGCCGTTGAGTACCATCGCACCGCGAAGGTGCGCCGAAAGGTACCGGCACCTGTCCATATTTCTTTCGATGATCTTAACGGCCATACCGAAATCCGAAAGCTTCTTTGCAAGATAGAAGCCCGTCTTTCCGCCGCCGATGATCATGATCTTCTGAAGGTTCGTGTATTTGCCGCGCTCGTGTACTTTTGAGTTGAGGCGGATGATCGGATCGCGCTCACCCATGATGTACACGGAATCCCCCTCCTGGACCGATGAGGTGCCCGACGGGATGATGATCTTACCGTTTCTGGAGATAGCCGCCACCAGCATGTTCGGGAGAAACTCGTGGATCTCAGGCATCGTCTTGCCGATGAGCTCCGGATACTTTGCGACCTTGAACTCGATGAGAGACGCACCACCGGAAGAAAAGATACCGTTGCTCAGGGTGTACTTCTCCGAAAGGTATTTATATATTTCCTGTGTGATACTCAAGTCGGGGTTCACGACGCCGTCGATGTTGAACGTTTCTTTGATGAAGCTGAACTGATCCATGTGCTCAGGATCTCTGACTCTGGCGATGACGCTCTTGCACCCCAGCTTCTTCGCAAAGGATGCGACGGTCATGTT
Source organism: uncultured Bacillota bacterium (assembly GCA_946546075.1). GTDB lineage: Bacteria > Bacillota > Clostridia > Peptostreptococcales > Anaerovoracaceae > Lentihominibacter. The sequence goes on from CAMNNV010000154.1 coordinate 1,299, forward strand.
CAGTTCATCGCTGGCTGTCGCTGCTATCAGATAATCAAAAGATGCGATATTTATACTTTTCAGTGATCTTATGTCTTTGGCGTTGGCATTCACAGTCATAACGTCCATCTGCGTGCTGGCTCTCTTGAGCTGCGTCTCGCTGATGTCCATCATGGTGATGTCATGGTTACTGCCGAGCAGTGCACCGGCCACCTTATTACCCAGTTTGCCGGCTCCTACGATTATGATCTTCATAAAAACACCTTCTTTTCGAAAAAAAGAATTATGATTCTTTGAAATCACACTAAATTATACACCTGCAACGTGAAAATTCAACTGTTATTTTATTTGCATAAGCCGGGCGGTGGCATTAGAATGGATTTATTGAGAGAAAGGACTGGTTGATATGGACATAAAACTCATCGCTCTGGACCTTGACGGAACGACGTTGAATCACGAGCGCGTGATCTCCGAGAGGACGAAAAATACGCTGCGTGCGGCGGCAGACAAGGGTGTGAATATCGTAGTGGCCACGGGAAGACCGAAGACGGCTCTCCCAAAGGATGTGTACGAGATCGGCTCCATCCGGTACGTGATCACGTCCAACGGCGCATGCATCACGGACCTCCGGGAGGACAAGGTGATCTACAAAAACTGCATGTCTTCCGAGACGGCCACGTTCGCGGCGGATCTGGTCAGCAGATACCCATATATCATAGAAGCCTTCACGGAGGGCTTCGCCTACATCGACGGCGATTACTACAGGCAGGTGCAGGAGTCCGGATGCGCCTTCCGTAGCCCGGAGTACATCCTGAGCACGAGAAATCCTGTGGACGACATCTTCGGCTTCATCCGCGACCACAGCGACTCCATCGAGAATATCAATGTGAACTTCGAATCCCTGGACGACAAGGCAGCTATGCATCCGCTGCTTCTGACCATCCCGGGAGCCACCATCACGTCATCCTTCAAAAATAATCTGGAGATCGGCGGGGCGACGACGAGCAAAGCCGACGCTCTGACCCAGCTGGGCCGCCTGCTGGATGTGCGAAAGGATCAGATGATGGCCGTGGGCGACAGCCCGAACGATATTGCCATGATCAAGGCGGCAGGCCTCTCCATCGCTATGGGAAACGGCGAGGACGAGGTGAAGGAAGCTGCGGACTTCGTGACCCTCTCGAATCGGGACGACGGCGTGGCCTTTGCCATCGAGAAGTTCGTGCTGTAGGCGCGGCAGGCAATTCAATAGAGATACCGATATGGTGCTGCTATGTGCGGCACCTTTTTTTATTGCGACTTGACTTCCATATAATTCCAGTATATAATCCAGACAAGAGGTTGGTAAAATATGGGATTTGAGAGGTGCGCTGGATGGAACAGATAAGTCGCATGAGTCTGGGGGCTCTTGGGGAGGATACGGCTGCAAGGCTGCTCACCGCCAAAGGCTACCGGATCATAACGAGAAATTTCAGGTGCAGGTTCGGGGAGATCGACATCATCGCTTTGCGAAACAACTGCCTGCATTTTATTGAAGTGAAGACGAGACAGGGAATCGGGCTGGGCAGGCCCTGCGAATCCGTGACGGCCCGCAAGCAGGAGCATATGAGAAAATCGGCCGTGTACTTTATCAAGCA
>CAMNNV010000155.1 GCA_946546075.1 uncultured Bacillota bacterium
CTGTCGGATTCTTTGATCCGGAGCCTGCCCGCATTCGTGATGTGAGACTCGCCCTTTGCGGCAGCCATGAGGACTGCTAGGACGGGAACCATGTCAGGGATTTGGGATGCATCCACATCCAAAGGCAGCAAGGTCCCTCCGCGCACCGTGATGGCATCGGGGTCCGTGGTGATGTCTGCTCCCATAGCGCGAAGCAATCCTGTGATCTCTTTGTCCCTCTGGGAAGAGGCGAGATCCAGACCGGTGCACGTGATGTCTCCTCCGAGAGCTCCGCAGGCCAGCCAGAAACAGGCATTGGACCAGTCGCCTTCGACTGTCAGTTCGTCAGGCGCAATGTATCTCTGGTTCCCCGGCACCTCGTAGGTCACCAGGCCGTCTTCGGATGTGACGACACGTACGGTGATCCCGAAATCCTCCAGGACACCGAGGGTCATATCCACGTAACCGGAAGATTCCAGCTTCGTCGTCAGGCAGATGCGGCTGTCTCCAGAGAGGAGCGGAAGCGCGAAAAGAAGTCCCGTGATGAACTGGGAACTGACGTTGCCCGCAAGGGAAAAGGTCCCCGGCTGCAGCCTCCCGCTGAGGGTGCAGATCTTGGCCGGTCCGCTGCCGTCAGAAGATCCGTGCATGGTGAAGCCTACGCCGTGAGCCTCCATGGCCTCACGAAGAGGCGACAGTGGCCGCTGCGGAAGTTTACCGGAACCTGCGAATGTCGCACTGTCCCGAAGTGCCATGGCAACAGGCAGGAGAAACCGGATGGTAGATCCGCTCTCTCCGCAGTCCAGCTCCGGTGCAGGATCGGCTAGCGCGTCGAGGCACCGCTTCGTCGCTTCGATATCCTGCGAAAAAGACGGGATATCCGCATCCGCCGCGCCTGCTAATGCTGCCGCGATGAGCAGCCTGTGGGCATGGGACTTCGATGGTATGGCGGGGATGGTCCCCCGCATTTCATTCGGTGTGATTCTTACTTTCATCTATATCAGTTGTTGACTCCATAGGAAATGAACTGCTCAAGGCTGGATACTGGTATGGTCTTGAGGCGGCACTTGCCTATGGCAACAGGGATAACGATCGTGATGTTGTCGCCTCTGCGCTTCTTGTCCGCCATGGCAGCATCTGCAAGCTCCCATGAGCTGTAAGGACAATCGAGAGGGAAATCGAAACGCTGCAGGATGTCCATGATCGGCTCGCTGCATTTTTCGATGGTCCAGCCGAGCCTGTCGCTTGCCACGGATACGATCTTCATGCCGATGGCAACAGCATGGCCGTGGGTGATGCTGTAATTGCTGAGCTTCTCGATGCCGTGGGCGATGGTGTGACCGAAGTTCAGGAGCTGACGCGATCCGTTGTCGTGCTCGTCTTCTTCGACGACCTTCTTCTTCACTTCGATGGCAAGGCCCGCAAGGGACGTGAGGAAATCGAGATCGTCCAGATTCCGCTTTCTCATGATCGTCTCGATGATCAGCCTGTCAGCGATGATGCCGGCTTTGATCGTCTCGGCGATGCCGTCCAGGAGAAGTTCATAGGACAAAGTCTTCAATACGAGTGGGTCGAAGAGCACCAGGCTCGGCTGCCAGAATGCGCCCGCCAGGTTCTTGCCCGCAGCGAGATTGACACCGGTCTTGCCACCCACCGAGGAGTCCACGCAGGCCAGAAGTGTCGTCGGCACCTGGATGAATTCGATGCCGCGAAGGTATATAGAAGCAGCGAATCCCGTCACATCACCGACGATGCCGCCGCCGAGGGCAAGCAGCAGATCGGACCTTGTGAATCCCTTCTCCGTCAGGAAATCCAGGATCTGCCCGATGGTCCCCATAGTCTTTGTTTCTTCTCCGCCCAGGAAGACGAATTTATATACCTCGAAACCCTCAGCCCGCAGACTCTGATACAAAGGATGGTCGTGCTGTCCGTACAGTTCGTTCACTCTGCCGTCCGTCACGATGCAGATCTTCTTGCTGCCTTTGATCTTCCCCGTGAGGGGGTCACTTGCAAGACCCAGCGCCTTTCGGATCTGAGCCCCCGCACTTTGGAGGATGCCCTTCTCCAGCAGGACGTCGTAGTTTCGCGATGCATTTATTTGGATCCTGGTCATTTGAAATCACCTCATTTAGAATATTTCGCCGTCGATGATCGCTTTCTTCTCGCGACCGTCCCGCAGCAGCTCGCAAAGGGTGTCCGCATCTCGCTCTTTGATGGCGGTGCTGTACTTGCTGAGGTTCTCGATGAGAAGATCGATCTCCGCTGCGAGGTTGTCCGGGTTTTCCAGGAACAGCTCGGTCCACATGTTCTCGTTGAGTTTGGCGACTCTCGTGAGATCTTTGTAGCTGCCGGCAGAGAAGCCAGCATGGGTCATGGCCGTCGGGCTCTTGATGTAGGCGTTGGATACTACGTGGGCGAGCTGGGATGTGAAAGCGATTTTTTTATCGTGATCCTCAGGTGTCGTGATGGCAAAATTCGTGAAGCCTATGGCCGAGAACAGGTCTTTGACTTTCTCCACGTCCTGGATCGTGCCCTTGGTGGAGCACAGGACCATGGATGCGTTGTTGAAGAGTCCTTTCTTGGCGTAGGTGAAGCCGGAATGCTCCAGTCCAGCCATCGGGTGGCCTCCGATGAAGAGCCATCCCTTCTCCTCTCCGAGAGGGATCAGTTCGTCGCAGACGATGCGCTTGACACCACCGCAGTCGATGACGATGGCACCCTCTTTGAAGTCATCTGCGTGAGCCTTCACGTAATCGATGGTCGCCTGAGGATATAAAGCAACTATTATTATATCACACTGAGGCAGCAGCTTGTCAGTGAGTGGGCCTTCGATGGCGTCCACCAGCAGCGCCTTCGCCATGACTTCATTGCTGATATCGTATCCGTAAACGGTGTGTAAAGTGCGTGCCTTCGTGGATTTTGCATATGA
>CAMNNV010000156.1 GCA_946546075.1 uncultured Bacillota bacterium
TTGGAACTGCCGGTTTTTGGGTGTATACTGATGATTGCCGCGGGAAGCGGCGCTTATTTTGCATTACAACAGGAAAGGTTTGAAAAAGGAAATGAGAGTATTCGACACAGGTGTCCAGCACCTGAAATACAAGGTGCTTAGAGAACTGGCAAGACAGACATGGCAGCAAAACGACCCATTCATGGTCTTCGATGATTTCGAGTTCAAGCCGATCGTCTGCGATGGCCTGGACAAATGTAAGTCGGCCCTCATGAGAGCACGCAAGGGCGTTTTGCCATATAACTTCATCGAAGGTATGATCTGCGAAGGCGGATGCATCGGCGGTGCGGCGTGTCTTACGCATGGATCTGCAGATGTCAAAGCGGTGGACGATTACGGAGACAGTTCGGAGTTTGCGGATATCACATCAAGCATTGAAAAATATCTCTGATTGGAGTATATTAATAAGTTGAAAGAGAGTTTAAAAGTTACGTTATAACTTTTATTTACATAAGAAAAGGAGGAACAAAATGGCGTTAGTAACAACAAAAGAAATGTTCGAGAAAGCATATAACGGCGGATATGCTATCGGTGCTTTTAACGTTAACAATATGGAGATCGTTCAGGGTATCACAGAAGCGGCAAAAGATCTCAATGCACCGCTCATCCTGCAGGTCTCAAAGGGCGCCAGAGCGTATGCTAACCATACGTACCTCATGAAGCTGGTGGAAGCAGCCGTTGAAGAAACAGGCCTTCCGATCGCACTCCATCTGGACCACGGCGACAGCTTCGAACTCTGCAAGAGCTGTATCGACGGCGGATTCACATCTGTCATGATCGATGCATCATCCAAGCCTCTTGAAGAGAACATCGAGATCACAAGAAAAGTAGTAGAGTATGCACACGAGAAGGGTGTCGTTGTTGAGGCAGAACTCGGTACGCTGGCAGGCATCGAAGATGAAGTCAATGTATCAGCTGAAGACTCATCCTACACAAGACCGGAAGATGTACAGGAATTCGTAGAAAAGACGAACTGCGACTCCCTGGCCATCGCCATCGGAACAAGCCACGGTGCATATAAATTCAAGCCTGGCACGAAGCCTCAGCTGAGATTCGACATCTTAGAAGATGTATCTCAGAGACTTCCGGGATTCCCTATCGTTCTTCACGGTTCAAGTTCTGTACCACAGGATTTCGTTGCTAAGATCAACAAGTTCGGCGGCAACATGCCTGGAGCGATCGGTGTTCCTGAAGATCAGCTGAGAAAGGCTGCTTCCATGGCTGTATGCAAGATCAACATCGATTCCGACCTGAGACTTGCAATGACAGCATCCATAAGAGAATATCTGGCAGAACATCCTGACCACTTTGACCCTAGACAGTACCTCAAGCCTGCCAGAGCAGCCATCAAGGATATGGTAGCTCACAAGATCACAGACGTTCTGGGCTGTGATGGCAAAGCTTAATAGGGGGGATAATATTTGAGCAAAGCATTAAAAGGTTCATGTATTTTTGGTCAGTCGGGCGGTCCGACTTCCGTGATCAACGCCAGTGCCTACGGAGTGATCCGCCAGGCGCTCAACTCCCCTGCGATCACAAGGGTATACGGTGCAGAACACGGTATCCTGGGAGTGCTCAATGACAGACTTTTCGTTATGGATGAAGAGGATCCAAGGGAACTCAGATTCCTGGTAAACACTCCATCTTCGGAACTTGGCTCCTGCAGATACAAGATCGCAGAGCCGGAAGAAGACGATACGGATTACAAGAGGATCCTTGAGATATTCAAGAAGTACGATGTCAGATACTTCTTCTACAACGGCGGCAACGATTCCATGGATACATGCAACAAGATCGACCGCTATATGAAGAGCGTCGGCTACGAATGCAGAGTCATCGGTGTCCCAAAGACCATCGATAACGACTTGGCGGGCACAGACCACTGCCCTGGATTCGCAAGTGCGGCGAAGTACATTGCCACATCATGTATGGAGACATACAAAGACATGCGCGTCTACGATACAGGTATGGTCACCATCATCGAAATCATGGGAAGAAACGCAGGCTGGCTTGCAGCTTCTGCATCCCTGGCCACGATGGCAGGCGCAGGTCCTGACTTCATCTATCTTCCTGAAGTAGACTTCGATATGGAGCGCTTCCTGGATGATGTTGAGGATGCCTACAGGGAGAACGGCAACGTCATGGTAGCAGTATCCGAAGGTATCCATTATAGCGACGGCTCCTTTGTATCAGAGGCGAGCACGTCATCCACAGACGCCTTCGGACACGAACAGCTCGGCGGCCTGGCAGTGATCCTGGCAAACGCTGTGAAGCTGAGAATGGACGTCAAGGTAAGAGCCATCGAGCTCAGCCTGCTCCAGAGAGCAGCAGCTCACCAGGCTTCCGCAACAGACATCGACGAAGCCATCGCAGCCGGAAGAACGGCCGTTGACTACGCAGTCCGCGGTGAAACAGGCAAGATGGTGGGGATCAGAAGAGACACTCTGAACTTTGGATACGTGGGAGAGATGATGAGCGTCCCTCTCGAAGACGTAGCAAACAAGGAGAAGAAGGTCCCTCGAGAATGGATCAATGACACCGGCAACTTCGTAACGAAGGATTTCATCGATTACGTCCTGCCGCTCATTCAGGGAGAACCTGACATAGACTATGTCAACTCACTTCCTCGCTATGCGAGACTGAAGAAAGTGCTGGCGACTAGCTTGCCGGAGATGGACGACTAGCCGCCTATGCCGTTTGCTAAGTCCTCGTCACTGACGATCGACGCGGCTCACTCACAGACAATAGAACCTCGGAGAAACTCGCCATGAAACTTAGATGGCTCAGACAGTCTCCGAGGTTTTTCTATTGTCTATGCTCGTTTCGCCGGTGATCGTAACAGTTCCTGCGGAAGCGCAACGGCATA
>CAMNNV010000157.1 GCA_946546075.1 uncultured Bacillota bacterium
CCTGGCAATCCTCCGTGTGGAAGCACACCACACACCCATACACACTAAAACTATCTGCAATAAAATCGCGATTCGTTTTTGCGTCCCCGCACCGACACGCCTTGATCTAAAACTATCATCCATTATTACCAAAATAGTTTTAGCCACGCCCCACAATCGTCATTTAAACTCATGTCGAACGAACCGCAACAAAAAAGAGAGATGGTTTCCCATCTCTCGATTCCTCCAAATGATCTACATCAGCCCTTTGCTCTGCGCCTGGCGCTTTGCTGCCTTCAGCACGTGCTTCATGAGCACTGCCGTGGTCACGCTTCCTACGCCGCCCGGAACTGGTGTGATGACTTCTGCGCGCGACTCCACTTCATCGAAGTCAACGTCTCCGCAGATACGCCCTTCTTCATCTACGCTGATGCCTACGTCAAGTATGATCTGCTTTTTGCCGACCACCTTTCTGTCGATGGCGCCATCCTTTCCCATGGCCGTGATGATCACGTCGGCATTGTGACCCGCTTCAATGAAGTCCTCTTTCGTCGTCTTCGAGTGAAGTACCGTCACCGTAGCATTCTTGTTGAGCGTCATGATCGCCACCGGCTTACCGATGACCAGGCTCCTGCCCATGACCGTAACTTTTTTGCCCGTGAGATCGTAATCGATGAAGTCCAGCATCTCCATGCATGCCTGTGCTGTGCATGGCGGATGACCGACGCCGCTTCTTGTGAATACGCCGGCAAGTGAGCCTGATGTGATACCGTCCACGTCCTTTTCCGGTGCCAGCGCATCGCAGATCGTCCTGTCGTCGAGATGTGGCGGCAGCGGTCTGAAAATCAAAACGCCATTGATGGAATCGTCATGGTTGATCTCATCGATGAGTTCGAGCAGTCTGTCCTGTGTGATATCTGCATCACACTCGAAATTCCTTACGTTCACACCCGTCAGGTGAGCACGCTTCGTAGCGCTTTTCTCATACGAAATGTCACTCGGATTGTCTCCGACTCGGATGGTCGCCAGAGTTGCCACGATCCCGGCTTCCCTGAGTTCTTCCATCCTCTCGAGATTCTTTTCTGTTATTTTGTCGCTAACTGCCTTGCCTTTTAATAAGTGTGCCATTCTCTCTCCGTTATTTCTTAAGTTTATCTGCTACTGCCCCGAAAATCTCGTCAGCGAGCTTCGTGTATTTTGCCAAAAGTTCTTCGCATTCGCTGTTCAGCTGCGCCGCTTTCTCCCTATCCTTCATACTCCCCGTATTGATGTATACGTTCAGACTGGCAGCCTGCAGCGCACCTTTGCATGAGATCGCACTGGCCCCTGCATCACTCGTCATCATGACGCTGCCCTTGGCAGCATACACGCCCGCCAGCTCGATGGCGCGGCCGCATTTTCTCATGATTTCCAAAGGAATGGCGCAGGATGCGTTCAGCGCGTCTTCCATCAGAGCATCTTTCTCGGCTTTCTCCTCCGGAGTCTCCGCCTTCATGCCGTAGAGCTTCGAAAGCGGTCCGAAGGCATCGATATCCGCCTGCACGAGGGCGAGCAGATCTTCGCGGATCTGCTCAGTCTCCTCCATGCAAAGCCTGATTTCTTCTTCCACCTCAATGTATTTCTTTTTGCCGACGGTGTAATTTCCCACCATCGTTCCCAAAGCAGTCCCGAGTGCTCCCACGAGGGCGGATACGCTGCCGCCGCCGGGCACCGGCTCTTTGGATGCTGTGAGCGCTGTGAATTCAGCGCATGATTTGTCTGTGTATGTCATTATGTTTCCTTTGCTGCTTTCGTTCGACAGTCGCGAGGAAAAATGCTTCCTCTTCTTTAGAATAACCCAGTAATTACGCCATTCTCGTCTACGTCGATGTTTTCTGCGGCTGGTTTCTTCGGCAGTCCAGGCATTGTCATGATGTCGCCTGTGAGGGCAACGATGAAGCCTGCGCCTGCGCTTACCTTCAGGTTACGTACCGTAACGGTGAATCCTGACGGTGCGCCCAGAAGTGATGCGTCGTCTGAGAATGAGTATTGTGTCTTAGCCATGCAGATCGGCATGTGACCGAAGCCCAGTTCCTCAAGCTGTGCAGCCTGCTTCTTTGCTGCAGGTGTGAGAGCGACTCCGTCTGCGTGGTAGACCTTTTTGCAGATCGCTTCCAGTTTATCTTCGATGCTTCCGTCCAGTTCATAGGACTGCTTGAAGCTGTTAGGCTCTTCGCAGAGACGAACGACTTCCTCAGCAAGAGCGATGCCGCCTTCGCCGCCTTTTGCCCATACTTCTGACAGTCTTACGTTTACGCCCAGCTCGTTGCACTTCTTCTCTACCAGATCAAGTTCAGCCTTTGTATCAGTAGGGAATGCGTTGATCGCGACAACGCATGGAAGTCCGAAGACGTTCTTGATGTTGTCCACGTGCTGCAGCAGGTTCGGAAGACCCTTTTCGAGTGCTTCGAGGTTCTCTTCGTTCAGATCTGCCTTAGCAACTCCGCCGTGGTATTTCAGTGCTCTTACTGTTGCAACGATGACGACTGCAGAAGGTGTGAGGCCTGCCATCCTGCACTTGATGTCCAGGAACTTCTCAGCGCCCAGATCCGCAGCGAATCCTGCCTCTGTTACGGTGTAATCCGCCAGCTTCATGGCGATCCTTGTGGCCGTGATGGAGTTGCAGCCGTGCGCGATATTTGCAAATGGTCCGCCGTGGATGAGTGCCGGTGTGCCTTCGAGAGTCTGCACGAGGTTCGGCTTCAGCGCATCCTTCAGGAGTGCTGCCATAGCGCCCTGTGCCTTCAGGTCTGCAGCGGTTACCGGCTTGCCGTCATACGTGTACGCAACGATGATCCTTGCCAGTCTCTCTTTGAGATCCGTGATGTCGGATGCCAGGCAGAGAACTGCCATGATCTCGGATGCTACTGTGATATCATAGCCGTCC
>CAMNNV010000158.1 GCA_946546075.1 uncultured Bacillota bacterium
AAGGTCACATTCATCATCTTCGCGAAATCTATGACGTTCTCATCCGACAGTTCCTGGTCGAGCTTACGCCACTTCTTCTTCAGCACGGTTATGGTGATGAACAGGTAGATGATGACGAGGATCATCACGTAAGGCAGCGCATTGATGATGTTCGCCTTGATGATCATGAAGATACCATCTCTCGGTGTCATCAGCCATGCGACAGCAACAGCCATCAAAAACAGTACTACTTTATTTCTTGACATATTTAGACTCCTAAAACGTTATAATATCACATTTTTATTCTACACTAACTGCACTTCTGAGAAAACTTAAATTATTACTAAACCCAAAGGCCGGCCATATATATGATACAAACATGAATAATTGTATCTTGACACGAACATGCAAATAGTGGTAACTTTAATTCAATAAACATATTGAATTAGTAGGTGATTGCTTTAGGCGTGATCATATGAGGATAGAGGCGGGAACTTTGTGTTTCCGTCTTTTGATTTTGGGAGAGCGAAATGGCAGACAGGAATAGACTCATTAACATGTTCACAGATATCTCGCGTATCGATGCCGAGAGTTACGGGGAGGCCCGGGTGGCAGCGTATCTGAAGGAGAGACTGACAGAACTCGGATTCGAAGTTTCTCAGGACGATACCGGGAACCTATATGGGATGCTGAAGGGAGAAGGTGCTGCAGAGCCACTGCTGTTCTCTGCCCATATGGATACCGTGAAGCCCGGGAGCGGCAAGGTGCCGGTGGTCTTAGAAGACCGCATCGTATCCGAAGGAGATACGGTCCTGGGAGCAGACGATATCTGCGGTATCACGGAGATCCTGGAGGGCATCCGGATCGCAAAAGAGAGCGGCGGCATCAAAGGAGACATCGAAGTCCTCTTTACGGCGGCCGAAGAAGTATATGCAAAAGGGTCCAAGGCTTTTGACTTCAGCAGGGTATCTGCAAAAGATGCGTACGTTCTCGACATGAGCGGTGCTCCCGGCACGGCCGCCAGGAAGGCGCCGTCCATCATCTCCTTTGAAATCGAGGTGAGAGGCAAAGCATCCCACGCGGGATTCAAGCCGGAAGCGGGGGTGAACGCCCTCAAGGCGGCGGCCGCCGCCATAGCAAAACTGGAGATCGGAAAACCGACCGATACGGCCACCCTGAACATCGGAACGATAGAAGCCGGCAGGGCAGACAACATCGTACCCGAACTTTGCAGGTGCACGGGAGAGGTGAGAAGCTTCGATCATGAGGAAGCACTCGCTCTCGTAGAGAAAGTGCGTGATACCTTTGCAGAGGAAGCGGGAGCACTGGGAGCATCCGTGGGATTCAGCCGGACGGTGAACCTGAAGGCCTATGAGACTCCTCTCGATGCGAAGGTCTGCAGAGACTTCATAAATGCCTGCGGCAAACTCGGCCTGGCGGGGGATCTCGTAGCTACCCACGGAGGAAGCGACAACAACGTTTTCGCGGAGCACGGGATCAAAGGAATCGTTATAGCAAACGGAATGTACAAGACGCATTCCACGGAAGAATATGCGCTCATTGACGAGATGGTAAGTGGAGCAGTATTAGTGGCAGCGCTTTTAAAAGAAAGATAAGGTGCTTATGAGACTGCATGTAGAAGATCCGTTCATCAGAGAGAATATGAAGGAAGGTAAGACCGGCCTGGAACTGGAATTCCACAGGGTCACGGAGACGGGAAATCTGGCGCACAGCCCGCATCCTTTCCCGGGAAGTGAATATATCGACAGGGATTTCAGCGAAGAGCAGATGGAGATCAACACGCCGCCGGCGAAGAACCCCGGGAAGGCTTTGGGGTTTCTCGAAAAGCAGCTGGCTCTGATACACAGGAAGCTGGATAAGAGGGGGGAACTTCTCTGGCCGTTTTCGAATCCTCCGATCATCATCGATGAGAATGATATTCCTGTGGCGAAGTACGAAGGAGAGAAACTGCCGAACTATCATTACAGGCTCTATCTTGCCGCGCGTTACGGCAAGTACAAGATGACGTATTCCGGCATCCACTTCAATTACTCGTTTTCGGAGGAACTGCTTGCGGCAAACTGCAGCCTGGAAGGGTATGAGGATTATGATGCGTACAAGGCGCAGTTCTATCTGAATCTGGCCGAAAAAGCACTGGCATACAGCTGGGCTGTCGTGGCACTTCTTGCGGCCAGTCCGGTGGTGGATAATTCCTTCTATGAACAGGGAAAGACAGGGGAGAGTATTTTCACCGGTTTCTCATCGCTGCGAAACAGCGAGTTCGGTTACTGGAATCCGTTCCTGCCGGTGCTGTCCTACGAAAATATAGAAGATTACGTGGAATCCATCGAAAACTACCTGGAGCAGGGCCTTCTGATCGAGGCAAGGGAGCTGTATTATCCTGTCAGGATAAAGCCGGCGGGAAGGTATACTCTGGATGCGCTCCGGTCCGGTAAGATCAGCCATATCGAGCTGAGGCAGGTGGACCTTGATCCGTTCGTACGAAGCGGGTTGGATCTGCGTGATGCCGAATTTCTGAAGCTCTTTCTCATCTGGCTCGCGTCGATCGAGATGCCGCCGCTTACCGCCTATGACCAGCTGCAGGCGCTGCAGAACCACAAGGCCAGTGCGGCCTACGACTGGGATCTTGCCAGGATCGCACTGCCGGGAAAACAGGCGGATACTTTGAAAAATCATCTTTCGGATATGCTCGATGAGATGAAACAGCTGTACCATGATGATGAAGAGGCTCTCCGGATCCTCGCCTATCAGCAGCAAAAAGTTGATGACGAAAGCAAGAGATATGCTAATATGGTAAGGGAAGCGTACGGAGATGACTACATCCGTCAGGGGCTCGTAAGAGCAAAGAAGATCCGGGAGGAATTCGATGTGTGAACTGCTGGGGATCAGTTCCCGGGAA
>CAMNNV010000159.1 GCA_946546075.1 uncultured Bacillota bacterium
GACATCAAGTGGACGAACCCGCTGTCCCGCTGTAACAAAGAGTGGATGGGCAAAAAAGAGGTGCCCGTTGCCGGCCGTATCGAGAATTTCGAAGAGTACGACACGGTGTTCATCGGATTCCCGATCTGGTACGCAGTGTTCCCGAATGTCATCGGCACATTCGTAAAGGATTACGACTGGACAGGAAAGAAGATCGCACTCTTTGCAACATCCGGCGGAAGCGGCATGGGCAAGTCTGCCGATAAGCTGAAGCCGCTGCTTAGCGGTGACTGCGAAATCATCGCATCCGAGCTTTTTGATGCAGGTGCGACAGAGACGGAACTGGCAAGCTGGGTAAAGGATATTACAGAATAATAAATGACCGGGAGGCAGAAATGCTTCCCGGTTTATTATTATGTTGCGTTGTAACTATTGACATTACAACAAAAATGTGTAATAGTACAGTTACGGAACAATTGATGTTAGGAGAGGACCATGGATCAGAAGGAAAGACTCGATTACCTGGTTGAAGGATTCAAAGAGGATTCGAAACAATATAGAAATATAAGCACGCCGGAGGATGTGGATGGCAAGAAACGTCTGCTTCGTTCGCTGATGAACATACGAATGCCGGCACCTTTGCCCGACAAGATGCGGAAGGTGCAGGATGCGTATCTGCAGGAGTGTGCACTGGAGAAGGGAATTGTCAGAGCTGAGGATATCCCTGAGATCAGAGGGGGCATTAGCATCTGGCAGGGAGATATCACGAGGCTCGCAGCAGATGCCATCGTAAATGCAGCCAATTCGCAGATGCTGGGATGCTTCATCCCGATGCACACGTGTATCGATAACTGCATCCATACATATGCAGGCGTCCAGATGAGAGAAGAATGTGCAAGACAGATGAGGATCCTGCGTGAGAAATACGGCGAGGATTACGAGCAGCCGACTGCCGTACCGATGCTAACAGGCGCCTATGATCTTCCGGCCGGGAACGTGATCCACATCGTCGGCCCTATCGTGGAAGGGGAGCTGACATCGGAGCACGAGGAGGCTCTGGCGTCCTGCTATAGAAATACATTGGATATGTGTGCAGATCACAACTTGAAGACAGTGGCATTCTGCTGCATTTCCACGGGAGTGTTCCGCTTCCCGGCAAGACGTGCTGCTCAGATCGCAGTGGGCACGGTAGATGAATGGATGAGAGAACATCCCGGCAGCATAGAGAAGGTGATTTTTAATGTTTTTAAGGACGAGGACAGAGAGTACTATGAAGAATACATCGGCGCAGAGTCGTGATGGATACAGAGAGAGCATACAGATCGGACTGGAGGCGGTAAGCAGCATGGGAAACAGGATATCCTTTGGAACGGGAACGATGGAAGAGAACATCGCAAAGCTGAGAAATGAGATCGATATCGCGGATGCCATCGTGATCGGTGCAGGAGCAGGTCTTTCCACTTCGGCAGGATTCACGTACAGCGGGGAGCGTTTTCGCAGATATTTCGGAGACTTCGAGGATACGTACGGATTCCACGACATGTATTCGGGAGGCTTCTTCGTCATGCAGCTGGAGCCTGAGACAGCCTGGGCATTCTGGGCGAGAAACATCTACATCAATCGTTACAACGACCCGCCGAAACCTGTGTATAACAAGCTCCTTGAACTGGTAAAGGACAAGGACTATTTCGTCATCACCACGAATGTGGATCATCAGTTCCAAAGAGCAGGAATCGATAAGGAGCGCCTGTTCTACACCCAGGGGGACTACGGTCTCTTCCAAAGTGTGAACGGCGCCATCCGCAAGACGTATGACAACGAAGAATGGGTGATGGAGGCCATGGAGGCCCAGGGCTTCATAAAGGATGAGCATGGCATTTTCATTCCGCCGGAGGACGGCAAGCTCACCATGAGGATCCCGTCGGAACTGGTGCCGGTATGCCCGGATGACGGATCCGCCATGACCATGAATCTCCGTTCTGACGATTCCTTCGTAGAGGACGAGGGATGGCACAGAGCATCCGCATCTTACGCCCGCTTCCTGGAGGAGCACGAAGCCGTGCACGTTTTGTATCTCGAGCTGGGGGTAGGCGCCAACACACCGGTGATCATCAAGTATCCGTTCTGGCAGAGGACCATGGCAAACGAGAGGGCTGTCTACGCCTGCATCAATTATGGCGATGCCTTCTGTCCGGCGAAGATCGAGGAGCGGAGCATCTGCATCGACGGGGACATCGGCGCAGTGATTGAAAAAATATCATAGACAAAAGAAGTTGACCGCTGGTGGCCAACTTCTTTTGTCTATTTGATCGATCTGCCAAGCTCGTAAGCTTCTTTGAGTTCATCTTTGCCTTCTATATCTCCCGGCTGAGTGACGTGTCCGCAGAGGATCTTGCCCAGGCTCTCCCATCCGATGTGGTTCTCCAGGTGGTCGTACCAGTGCTCGCTCTCTTCGAAACCGGCTCCTTCAGCAGCCATGATCAGGACACTTTGCTTCTTCGGATTGCGGTAGTTAGGATCGCACTCAGCGATAGCGAAGAGTCTGTCGAAGGCATTCTTGAGAAATCCCGATACGAACCAGTAGTAGAGCGGGGATGCCAGTACGACGACGTCTGCATCTCTGTATTCCGGATAGATCTGATCCATACTGTCTCTCTGAGCGCAAGGATGCTCCGGATCTTTGCCTCCCTGCCAGCAGCCGATACATCCGTTTATATTCATCTTGCTCAGCTGGAATTCTGTAACGGTATTACCGGCTTCTAACGCCCCTTTGATGAACTGCGACGTAAGGGCGAATGTGTTGCCGTTTCTGCGCGGACTGCCATTAAGTATCACTATTCTTTTGCTCATTTCTTACCTCCTGATGTGTTGACATATGTGAGTCATGATAATAACATTGTAACGATAATACATTTCG
>CAMNNV010000160.1 GCA_946546075.1 uncultured Bacillota bacterium
CCTCCTGCAGACTCCCCGTTCATGACGACCATGAAGTAGATCTCTTCTTCGTAGGTCTCTTCAGGAGTCGTGAGCTTCACCGGCAGCGGCTTTACCTGCGGCAGCTCCGTGAGAGCTGTAAGGTAATAGGCTGCCACGCCCAAAGTGTTCTTCAGGTTCGGGTCCGTCTTCTGGCTGACGTCGATCAGTGCTCCCATGGCTGCAACGTTGATGAAGATCTTATCGTTGACATGCCCTACATCGGCAGGCTTCGTGATGTCGCCCAGCGCGATATCCATCGCCTCTCGGATCTCGGAAGGGAGTCCGAAATAGTATGCGAAGTCATTTGCCGTTCCCGAAGGAAGGATGGCGAGCGGCAGGTGCACATCGTGTTTTACCATGGCGTTGACACAAAGGTTGACGGTGCCGTCTCCTCCTGCCACGATGATCCTCGAATATTCGTCAGGATCGATCTCAGAAAGCGCTGCATCGATGGCAAGACCCTTCGCCGTCCTCACCGGGATCGGCTGATATCCTGCTTCCTGGCATCTCTCTATGATGTAATCCAGATTGTTCTTGAACACTCCACTCCCCGAATACGGGTTGTAGTACACTAATATCTTTTCTTTTTTGCTCATTTAACTAATCCTCTGATTCTGCCTACCAGATACAAAGATCCTGCGAACAGTATCACGTCGTAATCTTTGCCGGTCTCTTCCGCAAGTCTGATGCATTCTTTGATGTCAGCCGCCTGCTGCGTCCTGGCTCCATAGCCTTCCAGTTTCGCCGCAAGATCTGATGCTTTCATCTTTCTCGGATTATCAGGCTCAGTTACTATGAAATCTTTCGTTATGCCTGTGAAATGCTCCAGTATGGCATCCACATCCTTGTCTGCAAGGATCCCCGTCACCAGCAGGATCTTCTTGCCCGGGAACACGTCCTTCATGGCCGCTTCAAGAGAAGCTGCTCCCGCTTCGTTGTGTGCTCCGTCGATCACGATGGCTGGGACGCCTTCCGACCCCTTGCGGAGCACCTCGAACCGTCCCGGCTGTGCCGCCTTCTCAAGACCGCTGTACAGCTCATCCTTTGTGATGCTGATCTTGCCCGCCTTTCTCAGTATCTCGATGGCAGCCAGCGCCGCCTTGAGGTTCTGGGCCTGATGCTCCCCGGTCATCGGGATCTTCACATCGGAATAACTCTTGTCATACAGTTGCATGCTCACGATCTGCCCAAAAGGCGTCTCGTTTCTCACTGCTACCGGGATCCTGCTCACATCGTACAGACGTGCACCCTTTTCATATGCTTCACGAGCGATCACGGCAGCCGGTTCATGCTCCGGCACATTGCTCACCACCGGGCACCCTTTTTTGATGATGCCTGCCTTGTTGTGCGCGATCTCGCCCAGCGTGTCTCCCAGCACTCCCATGTGATCAAAGGAGATGCTGGTGATGATGCTGATCATCGGTTCTTCTATGATGTTCGTGGAGTCTCCGATGCCGCCCATCCCCACCTCCAGGATGGTGATGTCCGCGCCCTTTTCTTTGTAATATGCAAAGGCGATGGCGGTGACGACTTCGAACTCGGTGGGCGATACGAGCCCGTCTGCCACCATGGCCTCCGCCTGCTCGATCACCTGCCATCCGATCTTTTCCAGATCTTCATCCGATATGTCCTCGCCGTGGAACCTGATACGCTCGTTGAATCTCTCGATATACGGTGACGTATAGACTCCCACTTTATATCCGCAGGCCTCGAGACCTGCCTCTATGTATTTGCACACGGAGCCTTTGCCGTTGGTGCCAGCTACGTGTATGTATTTCTGTCCCTTATGCGGGTCTCCGATACGCCGTAGGAGCTCCTCCATCCGCTCAAGTCCCAGGACCACCCCGAACTTGTCAAAGCCGTGGATGCGCTCGATGACGCTCATTTCGTGATTTGGCATTACTTTACCTTTGATTCTACGAGAGCAAGTCTCTCTACTACCTTGGCAAGCATTTCTTCATACTTGACCTGCTTCTCACGCTCTTCGTTTACCTTCTTCTCCGGTGCCTTGGAAACGAAGTTCGGATTGCTGAGCATTCCCTTTACTCTCTTAACTTCTCCTTCCAGTCTCTTCTGTTCCTTCTGCAGTCTTTCGAGTTCTGCTGCGTAGTCGATGATGTCATCGAGTGGGATGAAGATCTCAGCTCCGTCAACGACTGCTGACATAACGTCTGCAGGGATACCTTCCTTCGTACCTGTGAAGGTGATCTCCGTGATGTTCGCAAGTTTCTTGATGTATCTTTCGCCAGCCTTGACGATATCTTCTTTGCCTTCGCCGAATACGATGGTCGCTGTCAGCGGCTTGCCCGGAGCAGCCTCAGCCTCGGCTCTGATGTTTCGGATGCTCTTGATGATGCTCATGGCCATCTCCAGCTTCTCGCTTTCTTCAGCGAACGTGAGAGCTTCGTCGTATACAGGCCAGTTCTCCTTGATCAGGAAGCAATTCGGGTTGTCCTTCGTCGGCTCGCTCTTTGGCAGGTATGTCCAGATCTCTTCTGTGATGTACGGCATGAATGGGTGCAGGAGTCTCAGCATATCCTTGAGTACTCTTACGAGAACGGCTCTTGCTACCTTCTTGTCCTCTTCATCATCACCATAGAGTCTGCCCTTGACGATCTCGATGTACCAGTCGCAGAACTCGTTCCAGATCAGGTCGTAAGCTCTGTCGCCGGCCAGCGCCAGATCGTACTTATCCATCGTTTCCGTGATGTACTTCACAGCGTCGTTGACTCTGGAAATGATCCACTTGTCCTCATCCTTCAGAACGTCAGCCGAGATCTCAGCCATCGGCTTGAAGCTGCCGTCTTCGTCCTGGAGGTTCATGATGACGAATCTCGA
>CAMNNV010000161.1 GCA_946546075.1 uncultured Bacillota bacterium
TGGCTCCTTGCAAACGGGTATATAATAACAGGGGAGGATCTGGTATACGAAGGAAAGTTCATCCCGCAGATCATCACCGCTGTGCCGGCAGAGAAGATGGGTCCCGAAGATCGTGACATCACAGAGGGTTCTCTGCCGGAAGACCGCGACATCTGCTTTGAAGTACCACCTTGGATCTGTAAGGGGACAGGTCCAGTAGAGGAACATCTTCACAGGATCACAGCTCGTGAGCAAAGGATCCTGGAGGGCCTCCGAAAAGCCGGTGTACAGGAAAAAGACAAGATAGAGATCACAGAGAGCAATATAAGATATCTCGAAGATCTTTCAGATAGGGGGAATCAGAATGAAGGAAAAGAATATTGATTTATCCGTACGGGAAATCACGGAACTGATCGAAGAAGCGATACCTTCCTCACTTCAGGAAGATTGGGACAACAGCGGGCTTCTGCTGGGTTTCGGAAACAGGAAGGTGAAGAAGATCCTCACCTGTCTGGAACTGGATATGAGAGTGGTCGAAGAGGCGATCTCAAAGGATGTGGATATGATCGTGACACATCATCCGCTGATTTTTGGGGGTCTTCGCAGCATAAACGACAGTGATCCTATGGGAGAAGCCATCATCGAACTCATCAGAAGAGAGATCTCCGTCTATTCATCCCACACGCCGTTTGACAAGATCTCCGGCGGCAATAACGATGCCCTGGCGGGTCTTTTGGGATTAAAAAATATCACGGATCTGGGCGGCGGCAAAGTGCGCGATGCCGGTGCCATGCTGGAGGATCCGTCGGAGATGCACATCGGCAGGATCGGGCAATTCAAGCAGACAATGAAGCTTTCGGAGGTCGTCGATCTTTGCTGCGATGTTCTGAGCATCAATCCGCTCAGCATGCGCGTCGTAGGCGATCTGGAAGCGGACATCGATAAAGTCGGCATCTGCACAGGAGCAGGAGCCGAATACATCGGCACGGCAAAGGCACAGGGCTGTCAGCTCTTCATCACAGGCGATCTCAAATACCACCAGGCAAGAGACGCGGAGCTCGCAGGCATCTGCGTCATCGATGCCGGCCATTACGGTACAGAAAAGATCTTCCCGGCCGTCATGAAAGTGCAGCTGGAGAAGTTCCTGCAAGATATCGATATCATGGTGAGCGAGGTGGATCTCGACCCATTCACAGTGCTTTAACATGAGAACAGATAATGTGTATGACATTGTAATAATCGGAGCCGGAGCCATCGGATGTGCTGTGGCAAGAAATCTCTCCTTTTATGATGCCAAGGTCCTGGTCCTCGAAAAGAACAGCGATGTGGCAGGGGAGACAAGCGGCAGGAATTCCGCTGTGGTCCATGCCGGCTTCAATAACAGACCGGGAAGCCTCATGGCTAAGTTTTGCGTGGAAGGAAATAAGGGTTTTGAGGAGCTTTGCCGCGAGCTTGATGTGCCATTTAAGCGGACAGGAAAACTCGTTGCAGCCACATGCGAAGAGGAGATCCCGGGCATTACCGGGCTCTACGAACAAGGTCTGGCAAACGGCTGCGAGGGGCTGGAGCTCATAGACGGTCAAAAGGCTGCA
Source organism: uncultured Bacillota bacterium (assembly GCA_946546075.1). Taxonomy (GTDB): domain Bacteria; phylum Bacillota; class Clostridia; order Peptostreptococcales; family Anaerovoracaceae; genus Lentihominibacter. The sequence continues at coordinate 1,572 of CAMNNV010000161.1, forward strand.
GAACTGGTGCCGGGAGTGAACGCCGTGAAAGCGTTGTATTCGAAGAACAGCGGCATCACGAACCCGTTTCTTTACTGCGTCAGCATGGCGGAAAACGCGGCAGAAAACGGGGTTTCTTTCAGGTTTAACGAGGCTGTGAAAGAAGTCAGATACGTTGCGGGAGCATATGAGATCGTGACTTCCGAGGCGGTCTACGGTTCTAAAATTATCGTGAACTGTGCCGGACTGGATGCTCCGGCGATCGCAAAGTCTGCAGGGGCCGGAACGTATGATATCTACCCATGCAGAGGGGAGTACTGCATCCTCGATGTGGATAAGGATCAGAAGCTTCCGATGCCCGTTTATCCTGCTCCTCACGCAGGGATCGGAGGGCTCGGCGTGCACCTAACGCCAACGATCGAGGGGAACATCCTTCTTGGTCCAAGCGCAGAATATATCGATAATAACGATGATTATTCCACGACTTCAGAGGTCTGTCAGAACCTCATGGACGAGGCGGAAAAACTGGTCAGCGGTGTGATGGACATCAAGCTGATCGGAGCATACAGCGGCATCCGGCCGAAACTCACATCCCCGGAAGTGGGAGGATACAGCGATTTCATCATAAAGAGCGAGCCTTCGCTTCCTGGATTCATCGACCTGATCGGCATCGAATCTCCGGGGCTTACGGCTTCTTGGCCGATCGCAAACATGGTCTTCGACCTCGTGTCGGAGCATCTGGATCTTAAACCGGATGCAGATGCGGTGAGGACCCATCATACATTTAAGAAGATCCGCGAAGCAGATGAAGAAACGAAGGCGGAACTGATCAGGAAAGACCCTGAATACGGGCAGATCATCTGCCGTTGCCGTAAAGTCTCCAAGGCGGAGATCCGGGCGGCCATCGAGAACCCGTTGGGCGTCCGGACTATGTCTGCGATAAAGTACCGGGCATGGGCGACCACAGGCCGCTGCAACGGCGGATACTGCATGCCGAAGATCGCGGGCATTTTGATAGGCGAATACGGGATGAAGCCGGAAGAGATACTGTATCGCGATAAGGGAAGCAACATGTTTACGGGAGAAGTGAAATGACAGATACCGACGTACTTGTGATCGGTGCAGGACCCGGGGGCCTGGCGGCAGCAACTGCAGCAGCCAAAGAAGGCGCCCGCACACTCCTCATCGAAAGAGATATCAATCAAGGCGGCATACTGAACCAGTGCATCCACGACGGGTTCGGCCTCGTAAGGTATAAGAAGCAGCTCACGGGCCCGGAATACGCAGATCTCAGCGAAGCAGAAGCTGC
>CAMNNV010000162.1 GCA_946546075.1 uncultured Bacillota bacterium
CCATCTTCGAGCGCTTCATTGTACTTTGCAGCAAACTTCTTCAGTTCGTCCAGCTGATCCGGAGTCATTCTCGACGCTGCAAAATAAGCAGCAAGTCCTTCCATGTACTGCCTTACTTCGAGGATCTCAAGCATATCATCTGAACTGATCAGTGAGGCATATGCGCCGCGCCTTGGACGGATGGTGACGAGCCCTTCCTTCTCAAGTTTGCGGATGGCTTCCCTGATCGGTGTGCGGCTGACACCCATGGTTTCTGCCAGTTCGACTTCCATCATACGGGTCCCCGGAACGATCGCTCCCGTCAGGATCTGCATCTTCAGTTCCTCATAGACCATTTCTCTGAGAGGTCTGTGATTTTGGATATCAAAGTTAAGCATAACGTTTCACCTTCTATTCCGTAGTTTTGACACTGTAGCTTTCAGTGTTGACCTCCAGCATTACATCTCTGAGCTCGTCTGCAAGCTCTTCGCTCTCACATACTGCGAAAACTGTAGGACCACTTCCACTCATAAGGACATGCTTCGCAAGAGCGGACTCCTGCATTTTGTCCTTTGTATACACAACATTAGGATACATCATCAGTGTGTAATTTTCAAGGACATTGACCATATTTTGACAAATCTTTTCGAGGTCGTGTTCTTTGAGTGCAATAATCAAAGCGTCGTTGTCCGGGCGCTCCGGGATTTCCAGCGAATCCATCCCCTGATACACTTCCGCGGTCGATACTGCGATATCCGGTTTCGAAAGGGCGATGCACGCATGGAGCCCTTCCAGAGGCTCGAGTTCCGTTCCCGTTCCCGTGGCCAGAGCGCAGTGGCAGGCCAGAGGATCTCCTGCAAAGGTGTCGCGCAGGTTCTCGGATGCGGCGGCCTGTCCCATGATGCAGAACGGTACATCAGAGCCGAGACGGGCGCCGATGCTGTTCAGCGCAGAAACGTCAAGACCCAGCTCCCAGAGTGCGTTCAGGGCATGGATCACGGCGGCGCAGTTGCTGCTGCCTCCTGCCATGCCGGCAGCCACCGGGATGCGTTTATCGATGTGGATCTTCACGGTACCCTCATGAGGATACAGCTCGTTCATCAGTGCAGCAGCTCGATAGGCGAGATTCCTCTCATCGCAGGGAAGGTCATCTCGCGTAGTGGTCAGCCGGATCTCGAGAGGTCCGGGTGTACTTTCATCCCACTCTGCGAACACGTCGTCGTGGAGACTGATCTGCTGCATGACCATCTCAACGATGTGATACCCGTTATCGAGGACGCCCTTCACATCTATACTCAGATTCACCTTGGCGAATGCCTGCACGCATATACTTCTCATATCATCTCTCCTCATCAAAAGAGGCGAGCTCCCGCTCACCTCCTTCTCTTAACTATTTCTTCTTTTTCTTGCCGCCTTTTTTGTTCTTCTGTTTGCCTGTCTGCCCCTTAGGGTTGGTGCTCTTCTTCTTTGGCTCAGGCTTCACAGTTTCGACGACTTTGACTTTGTATTCGGAGCCGGCAGCGGAGATCGGTCTCTTCACGGAGACTCTCTTGTTGTGCGCCTTGCGCTCCTGTGCCATGATCTCTTCTTCGAGAGCCTGTTCTGCAGCGCGCTTCTTAGCAGCAGCTTCCGCAGCCTTCGCCTTCTTCTTCTTGTCGGCAGCGACGATCTCTTCTACAGATTTGCCTGTTCTCTTCGCTTCCTTATATGGGTTCACTGTCGTTGTGACGCCCTTATCTTTCATTTCTTTCTCTGCAGCCTTCTTAGCCGTTCTCGTCGTGAAGAAGATCATTCCCACCATCATGAGAGCCATGAGTACCATATAGACTTTCATGGATGCATTCTGGTTGATCGTGGTGAATGCGATCTCCTGACGTGCTCCGAGAGTGGAGCCGTCAGCAGCTGTGAACGTCTTGCCGAGAGCCAGCGTGTATTCCGTAGCACTGTCGAATCGGTTGAGCTTGTTACCGCTGGTGCCGGATACGATCATGACCATGTTCGGGTATTCTTTGCTGTAGTAAGCCTTGATGCTGATCTTCTTGCCTTTAGGGTCTGTGAGCTTGATCACCTGCTGGTTATGCGCCTTCTGTTCTTTCGTCATGCTGGCCATATCTTTGTTGAACGTCAGCTTAACGGAAAGGTTCTCTACGGATACGCCCTTATCCCCATTTGCCGGAGTGGATGCTTCGATCTTGAGAGGCTCTGCTCCGGCTCCGCTATCCTTTGCCGCAAGGCACGTTGGAGCCATCATAGCCACAGCCATGATCATGATAAGGACAATGGCACTTATTCTTTTCATTATACTTGTTCCTCCGATTTCTTGTTTCTGAGCTTCCTGAAAAAGTCTTTCATGATGCCGGAGCATTCCTCCTGCATCACGCCCGTTTCTATCTCAGTAAAATGATTGAGTCTCTCGTCCTGAGGGATGTTCATGAGAGAGCCGCAGGCGCCGCTCTTCGGTTCCGGTGTGCCAACGTAAAGTTTGGCGATCCGCGACCACACGATGGCTCCTGCGCACATGGCGCAAGGCTCGCAGGTGACGTACATCTCACAGCCGGTGAGCCTCCATCCGCCCAAAGTCTTCGCGGCCATTCGTATCGCCGCCATTTCGGCGTGCTCCGTCGGGTCTGTGAGCGTCTCCGTTCTGTTGTGGCCCCGGCCGATGATCTGACCGTCTTTCACTATGACTGCGCCAATGGGAACTTCCCCTTCTGCGGCCGCAGCTTTTGCCTCTTCGAGAGCTTCTTTCATATATTTACTCATATGCCCAATAATGATACCACATTTGGAATCCACTATCAAGAATAAACATTGGGTTATGGTTCTGGCCAAGTGTCGGAAAAATATTTAGCCAAGTGTCGGAAAAATATTTAGCCAA
>CAMNNV010000163.1 GCA_946546075.1 uncultured Bacillota bacterium
CTCCTCATCCAGCTCAACTCCCAGCCCCGGCGTATCCGGTACGGTCACGAAACCGTCTTCAAATGGGATCATGTTCGTCACAAGACTTGTGAACAGCGGGCTGGTGCTCCTGGAGTATTCGATGAGATCGCCGTGTTCTGACGCCGCCAGGAACTGTACCGTGGCTGCCAGCAGGATACCGGTACTGAAGCCGTGAGGCACCATGCGCTTTCCGGCCCTATCAGCCATCTCGGTGATCACTTTCATTTCCGAGATACCGCCGCACCTTGTGATATCCGGCTGCATGATGGCAGCATCAGACTTTGCGAGAAACTCCGCGAACTCATAGCGGGTCGTCAGGGTCTCTCCGCCTGTGATATTTACGCCTTCCAGGGAGGAGAGCATCGCGTAGTCATCCAGGTTGTCCTGCATCACAGGCTCCTCCACCCAGTTGAGATTATATGGTCTGAGTCTCTCGATCATTGCCGCAGCGTGTTCCCCTGTGAGCCACATGCCTGCCACGTCCAGCTGGAGCTGGAAATCAGTTCCCGCTTCATCGCGGATCACCCTCACGATCTCTTCGTCCCTGTCGTCATCGACACCGAATGGGCCGCCGCCGAATTTCAGGCTCGAATAGCCCTGCGCTTTGAGGTCGCGTACGATCTTGCGGTTCCCCTCTGCCGGCCAAACAGGAATGAAGGTCCCGTATGCACTGATCTTGTCGCGCTTTTTGCCTCCGAGAAGTTCGTAGATCGGCTTGCCGTAGTACTGCGATGCGATGTCCCAAAGGGCGATGTCTATGGCGCTCATGGCATGGATCCCGATGCCGCGTCTTCCGATGTAGTTGCTCTCCCAGTACATCTTGTCCCAGAGCTTCTGGATCTGCAGCGGATCTTCGCCCACGATGATGCTCTTCAGTCCCTTGCTTGTGCCGTGGGACATTGGTGCTTCTACGAATGCTCTTGCCACCGTAGGAGATGTGTCGCTTTCGCCTATACCCACGATACCTTCATCCGTATGGACTTTAACGATGAATGCGTCCTCGCCCCATTCGCACTCTTCATCAACGCCGGGCACTCTGAGGACTATGGTTTCGACATCCGTGATCTTCATATTCGCACCATCCTTTCGAATATATTATCTATATCTTTGTAATTTTACTCTAACCCAGGCTCTTCATATGTGCAACAAAAAACTAAAAAGCACCGCCGAGGCAGTGCCCTTTAGTTAAGGAAAGGTTGCATGTAAATTGTATGGATATTTAGTATCTGTTCTCCGTCTTTAGATATCCGACGAAGCCCGCTATTGTTTATCGGATACCTAAAAAAGGAGTACTTAAAATATGTATATAAAGAAACGTTTGCTTAGTTGTGGTTGTGGTACCTAATCATGCGGTGGCGCCTTCAGTGAAAGGAGTGTAATAATCATTTGGAGGTGTTCCTGTCAACGAAAAACGCCATGCATATTGATTTGGTATAAAAGGAGTTCTATTATAAAGGAGTTATTAAGTATTGTTGTGTGTTTCACCCTTATATAAAGCAACCAGCGTGCCAAACCAAGAAAGAATTATCTCAAAAAAATGTTTTTTGTCCGAAAACTTGTATTTTTCAACGTTTTACGGATTTTCACCATATGTCGGTTACGTAGTATTACTCACTTTGAGATTCGTTCCCTCTGCGATTTCCGAATCGACTGATTCAGATGTGAATTGATTTTTAGAATAATCGTCTGGATTTATTCACTTTTGATGCCGCACATTGCATCCAATATTCATAATTGAATAACCTCAGATTCACTTTTGAATGTGTTTGTCCCGATCCCATATGGTATAATGTCACTACTTGAACTTAGGAGGAAAAATAATGATATACCTTACAGGCGATACGAAAGGCAATTTCCTGAGGATACAGGAATTCTGCACCGCCATGGGCACCACCGAAGATGACATCATGATCGTTCTCGGCGGAGCCTCCATGAATTACACAGGAGGGCAGTACGACTACATCAAAAAGAAGAACGTCAGCCAGCTGCCGATCACCTTCTTCTTCATCCACGGGTGCCACGAGATCCGCCCGGAGAACATCGACTCCTACGAAGAGATGACCTGGCACGGCGGCACCGTCTACTATGAGAAGGAATTCCCGCGCTACATCTTTGCAAAAGATGGTGAGGTCTACGATTTCAACGGATACAAGACGCTGGTGTGCGGCGGTGGCTACAGCCCGAACAAAGAGTTCTGCATCCGCCAGGGTGTGGGCTGGTTCCCGGACGAGCAGCCTGACGATGCCATCAAGGCCCGCGTGGAGAAAGCCTGTGAGGATAACGACTGGAAATTCGATGTGGTCCTGACCCACTCGGCACCGTCGAGACTGGCTCCTGCCATCCCGCTTCCGCCGATGGTCAGCGAAGCCTCCATGGACCACTCCACGGAGAAGTGGCTGGACAGCATCGAAGAGAAACTCAAATACAACTTCTGGTTCTGCGGCCACTACGAGATGGACATGGCCATGGATCCGTTCTATATCATGTACGAAACATACGAAGCCTTCCCTGCATAGGAAGGCTTCTTGTTTATCTGTCATTTCGGATGCCGGCTTGACATTTACAGTTTCCAGCTGACGGCTTCTTTGCGGGATTCCACGAATCGTTTGTAGATGCCCTCTTCTGCCATGAGCTGCTGGTGCCTGCCGCGCTGCACGATTTTTCCTTTATCGACCACCAGGATCTGATTGGCGTTCATCACTGTTATTAATCGATGAGCGATCATGATGATGGTCTTTTCTTTTGTCAGAGCGTCGATGGCCCGGATCAGGTCCCGCTCGTTTTCGGGGTCTACGTTGGCTGTGGCTTCATCGAGTATGATCACCGG
>CAMNNV010000164.1 GCA_946546075.1 uncultured Bacillota bacterium
TTCTTCATCAGTACAAGGCACGATGAGTCCTGCTTTCCAGTCGTCGTAGATCTCCGTTCCCGGCTTGTATGCCGCCGTCCGGACCCGCACGAAATCAGGGTCGACTTCATTGATCACGTAGGCCGTCCCCTCCGCATTCTCCTTTGTGAGATCGTGGCCTCCCACGCCGGCCATGAAGTAGATGCTCAGTTCGATACCACCCGCCTTCACATTGTGGCCCGCCGTGATCTCCTGCGCCTGCGTGACGCCTTTGTTGATCAGCTGAAGCACGGCGTCCGATCCCGTCTCGAATCCCGAGTGGATCCTGTCCAGGCCCGCATCCTTGAGTTCTGCGAATTCCTCCGCCGAGGTCTTACTGAGGTTCTCTGCCCTGCCGTAGGACGTGATCCTTTCGATCTGTGGGAATGCTCCCTTCAGATACCGGAGCACGTCGCTGAGACGGCCGCCCCGGAGCACCGTGGTATTACCGTCCTGAAGGAACACGTTCTTTCCCCCGTTCACCAGCCAGTTGGCGATCATGTAGTAGCTCTGGCGCTCCTCATCCGACTGGATGCTCCCCAGCTCAAAATTGAGACTGTCGATATCCCAGCCACCGTCAGCTGTTTTGTGCGAGTTCACCCGGTCAGCCAGGATCACCATATTGTCGATGTCCGCCTTGATGCTGTCGGCGCTGTATGCTTTGAACTGGGTGTGGCGGTAGAGCTGGCAGAACTTGCACCTGTTCCACGTGCATCCCCGCGTCACCTGAAGCAGCAGACTGTTGGCCTCACTTGGCGGCCGGATCGGTCCGATCCTGAAACTGATATCATTTCTTTCTTCCATATCAAATTCCTTTCTTTGATTATTATACTTTATCCGAAATGTAGGATATAATCAATATGAGGAGGTGTTATTATGCTTTATTATCAGGTGAATGCTTTTACCTGCCAGGGCAAGGGAGGAAACCCTGCAGGTATCGTGATATGTGACGGTGACGCCTTCCCTGAAGAGAAGGAGATGCAAAAGATCACCGCCGGCTTCGGCCACACGGAAACGGCTTTCGTTCTCTTCGGAGAAGATATCGTACAACTTCGTTACTTCACCCCTGCCGGGGAAGTGGACATGTGCGGACACGCCACCATCGCGGCCTTCAAGGCGCTGATGGATGCCGGACTCGCAGAAGATGGCGTGGACTACCTTTGCACCACGAAGGGCGGGCAGATCGTCGTCAAAGTGTCCCCTCATTTCGTCTCCATGGAGACGGCTCACGGCCGGGTGAAATCTACGGTCAAAGATCCTATGTCGCTGCAGCTGGTCTACAGCGCTCTGGACACTCCTTACGATCCCGTGAAGATCATGCCTGCGTGCAATACTTATATGAATCTCGACCCGATGGTGGTGGATAACGGGCTGCCGATCCTGGTGGTGCCGATCAATGGCGTAGATACCCTGAACAAGCTCAGCCCGAACAGGGAGCTCATCCGTGAGATCAGCAAAGCGCTGGGCTGCGTGGGCTACTATTGTTTCGCTTTCGAACCGAAGGAGCAGGGGATCATGGCTCACTGCCGCGGTTTCTACCCTCTCGTGGGCATCGATGAAGAGTCCGCTACCGGCACCGGTGCTGCCGCTCTCGCCTTCTATCTCAGCGGTTTCGGCACACTGCCTTCTGAGCGCGAGGCGGTCTTCCTTCAGGGCGAGGCCATGGGCGATACATCCCAGATCCTCACCTACATCAAAGGCTCCGGGGATGAGATGAAGATACTCGTAGGTGGTGATGCGCAGATCATCCATAAGCACGAATAACCAAGGAGGAATGGTATGATGAAGAAGATCCTCAAGATCATAGGTCTGTTCCTTGCCATCGTCATTGTGGCAATAGGCGGCGGCATCGCCCTTCTTACGGGGCTCGAGTACGATCCGCCTGCGACGGAAAATCTTGAGATCGCGGGAAGCGCCGAAGACGTGGATACTTTGGATGAAAAGGATGCGTTCTCGATCCTCACGTGGAACATCGGCTACTGCGCCCTCGGGGATAACGCCGACTTTTTCATGGACGGCGGGGAGATGGTGCAGTCCGCTTCCAAAGACCGGGTGATCGAGAACATGAACGCCGTGTCGAAGTTCGTGTCATCGCAGGACGCCGATTTTGTCTTCCTTCAGGAGGTGGATCGAGACAGCAAAAGAAGTTACGGCATCGATCAGACGGCTGAGATCAGCGGCGATCTCACGGCTTACAGCCAGCAGACCTTCGCCAATAATTTCAAAGTGGTCTACGTGCCGTATCCGATCCCGACCATCGGCAAGGTGGACAGCGGGATCTTGACCCTGTCGAAGTATGAGGTCACGGATTCGCAGCGTATCAGTCTGCCGTGTCCGTTCAAATGGCCGGTGCGCGTTGCCAACCTGAAGCGCTGCCTCATGGTGGACCGCGTCCCAGTGGGCACCTCCGGCAAGGAGCTGGTGCTGGTGAACCTGCATCTGGAGGCCTTCGATGACGGCGAAGGTAAGATCGCCCAAACGAAGGTGCTGCGAGAGTTCATGGATGCGGAACTGGCGAAGGGCAATTACGTCATCGCAGGCGGTGACTTCAATCAGCACGTTTCCACCATCGATACCAGCGCCTATCCTCTTCATGAGGATTCATGGCAGCCGGGAAGCATAGATATGAAGGATTTCGGGCCATCCTGGACGTGTGAGATGGACTCGTCATCACCGACATGCCGGTCGACAAGCAAAGTGCTGGAAGGGTTGTCGGCGTCTGAGCGCTCGCCGGAGAACTTCCCGTACTTCGTCATCGACGGCTTTATCGTCAGCAACAATCTGGAGGTTTCAGACGTCG
>CAMNNV010000165.1 GCA_946546075.1 uncultured Bacillota bacterium
CAATCAGCTGGTATCCGCAGTGGTAGAAGACGACGTTGCCTTTGGACCTGAGAATATCGGTGTGGATCCTGCCGAGATCCGGCAGCGGGTCGACGACGCTCTGAAGCGGGTCGGTATGTACGAGTTCCGGGAGAAAGGACCCCATCACCTGAGCGGAGGTCAGAAGCAGAGGATCGCCATCGCCGGGGCTGTTGCCATGCAGCCGGAGTGCATCGTTTTTGATGAGCCGACAGCGATGCTGGATCCCAGAGGACGCTGTGAAGTGCTGGAGATCATCCGGGAACTGAACGGCCAGGGCATGACGGTAGTCCTGATCACGCACTTCATGGAAGAGGCCGCCAGGGCTGACAAGATCATCGTTCTGGACGGCGGCACCATACGTATGCAGGGGACGCCGGCAGAGATCTATAAGAACCGAGAACAGCTCGAGCAGATGAGGCTTGGAGTGCCTCCTGCAGTAAAGCTCTGCGGGATGTTAAGAGAAAGAGGCATAGAAGTGCCGGAAGATATCACAGAAGAGGATGACTTGGTGGAGTTCCTATGTCGATAGAAGTCAGAGACCTTAATTACATATACAACGAGGGATTCCCCGGGGAAACGAAGGCGCTGGACAATGTTTCCTTCAGCATAGGAGACGGAGAGCTCGTAGGGATCATAGGCCATACAGGTTCCGGTAAATCCACGCTGCTCCAGCAGCTGAACGGACTTCTCAAGCCGAAGTCGGGAAGCATCCTCATAGGCGGCAGAGATATCACGGATCCGAAGACTTCCATGCTGGAAGTAAGAAAGAAAGTAGGACTCGTCTTCCAGTATCCGGAATACCAGCTCTTTGAGGAGACGGTGGAGAAGGATATCGGTTTTGGTCCTGCCAATCTTGGTCTGTCAGAAGAAGAGATCTCTTCCCGAGTACGGGAAGCCATGGAGATGGTGGGCCTTTCCTACGAGGAGATCAGCGGCGCGTCTCCCTTCGATCTTTCGGGAGGACAGAAGAGAAGAGTCGCCATCGCAGGAGTCATAGCCATGAAGCCGGAGGTGCTCATACTGGATGAGCCTACAGCAGGGCTCAATCCCGGCGCCCATGACGACATCCTCAACATGGTGATGGATATCCACGAGAGGACCGATGCCATCATCATGATGGTTTCACATAACATGGACGATATCGCAGCCATGGCAGACCGTGTCCTGGTGATGGACCGGGGACAGGTCGTCATGGATGCTACGGCGGAAGAAGTGTTCTCCAAGCGAGATGAACTTACGGCTCTTGGCCTTGCCGTTCCTGCCGCAACATCGATCGTGGGCAAACTAAAAGACAGGGGCTTTGATATAGACACGGACTGCCTGACGATGGAAGAAGCGGCAGACAGGATAGCTGAGGTAATGAAGAAATGATCAGGGATATTACTCTGGGACAGTACTATCCGGGCGGATCGATGATCCACAAGCTGGATGCAAGAACGAAGATAATTGCCACGATGGTATACATAGTGGCAGTTTTTGTGGTAAAAGATTTTTTGGGTTTTGCCATGCTGTTTCTCGCCCTTGCATTCGCCATTGCAGCATCGAGAGTTCCTCTGAAATTCATACTGAGAGGTCTGAAGCCCATCTTCTTTCTCATCGCCTTTACCTTTTTGCTGAATATGTTCATGGTGCAGGGAGATCCGATCTTTGAGTGGGGGATCCTGCACATAACGAGGCAGGGCCTTAGGACTGCGGTATTCATGGCCCTGAGACTCTCATTCCTCATTATAGGCGCATCCCTTCTGACTCTTACGACGAAGCCGATTCATCTTACGGACGGGATCGAATCCCTTCTGTCGCCACTGAACAAGGTGGGCGTGCCGGCACACGATCTTGCCATGATGATGACCATCGCACTGCGGTTCATCCCGACCCTTTTGGAGGAACTGGATAAGATCATGAAAGCACAGCAGGCGAGAGGGGCAGACTTCGAGACAGGCAATATCCTGCGAAGAGCAAAAGCACTCGTGCCGATCCTCGTTCCGCTGTTCATCAGTGCCTTCCGGATCGCACAGGATCTTGCCATGGCGATGGAGTCGAGATGCTACGGGGGCAACTTCAAAAGGACGAGGATGAATGCCATGACCATGGGCAGGGCAGATGCTGTATCATTTATCGCACTGGCGATATTCGTGGGGATCATAATAGCGGAGAGAGTATTGATATGAGACAGAGAAAAGCAAAAGACCTGGAAAACAGGCTGCAGGCCTGCGAGCATCTCATGATCCGGGATGCTGTGCCGGGCATGTGGAAAGAATACTTTGGAAGACAGGCGGACACCTACGTAGAGATCGGCTGCGGCAAAGGCGATTTCATCATCAAGAAGGCGCTGGACGATCCTGCATCGGATTTCGTGGCCATCGAAGGGCAGGAGACCGTCGTCCTGAGGGCTATGGAAAAGGTGCTGGAACTCGAAGAAAGCGGACAGTCCATACCAAACCTGAGATTCGTGGCCGACTTCGTGGAGGACGCGCGACACTTTTTTGCACCCGGGAGCCTCTCGGGGATCTACCTGAACTTCAGTGACCCCTGGCCGAAGGCCAGGCACGCCAAGAGGCGTCTTACCCACAGAGACCGGCTTGCGAACTACGCGCAGGTGGTAAGACCCGGCGGTTTTTTGGAATTCAAAACGGATAATGAAGATCTTTACGATTTCACACTTGAAGAGATCACTGCAGGGGGTTATCCTATACTGGAACAGACTAGAGATCTTCACAGCACAGAATACGAATCGAGACGTACCATGACGGAGTATGAGAAGAAATTCAGCGCCATGGGCAAGAATATCAATTA
>CAMNNV010000166.1 GCA_946546075.1 uncultured Bacillota bacterium
TTCTCTCATATATTTCCATTATTTCATCCGTGTACTTCCCGTCACTGTCGTACACGTGAAGTTCCGGAAGGAATATGAGATCTTTTCCGCCGCCTTTGATGCAGTCTATGAGCACGAGGTTCGGTGCCTTCCCCTCTCGCGGTGAGACGAACTGGATCTTTTTTGGTTCCAGGCTGTACGCCCTGCATGCGCAAAGGATGTCCGTGATCCTTCCGGGTCTGTGGATCATGTACATGTGCCCGCGCTTCTCCAAAAGATGCGATGCTGCTCTGATAAAGTCGTCTACCGTTGCCGACGTCTCCTGCCTTGCAACGAATTTTGCCTGCTCATCGTTCACGATCCCCGCACCCTTTGCGAAATACGGAGGATTGCAGGTGACGAATCCTGCGGAGCCTGCCGGGAGCACCCCGGGGACTTCCGTGACATCCATATTGAGAAATCGCAGTCTGTCCTCAAGACCGTTCAGCCTGCTGCTCTCTATGGCCAGTTCCAGGACATCGGACTGTATCTCGATGCCTGTCAGCGATGTATCAGGATACTTATACGATAAGATCAGCGGTATGATACCATTCCCCGTTCCAAGATCCACTGCCGTTTCGTACTTCTTTGTCGTCTGGGACGCAAAGTCCGCCAGAAGCACGGCATCGATACCGTAGCAGAACGTGTCAGGATCCTGTATGACCCTTATATCTCCGAATCCTGTGTTATCTATCCTCTTTGACATGATTAATCCTTGAGAAGTTCTTTGATCTCCTTGAGCGTGTCCTTATCAAGATCTTCGAGGCCGTTGTCTTTTTTCTTCTGGCCTTTGTTCTTGCCGAATCTCTTTATTTCTTCTTTGCCATACGTATAGAATTCAGGGCTGAGCTTCTCTTCGATGCCGTTTTTCTTATCCCCTTCTTCCACGATGAGTCTCGTCTTGACCAGGCTCTCCAGCAGATTCACATCCGTTACTACGGCTTTACCGTCAGGTGTCCTGACTCTTTCACCAACGATCGGCATCCCCTTCTTCAGATACGTATAGGCATCGTTCTCGTACTTGAGGCAGCACATGAGTCTTCCGCACATACCGGAGATCTTCGTAGGGTTGAGCGAAAGGTTCTGCACCTTTGCCATCTTGATGGAAACCGGTTCGAAGTCCCTGAGCCACGTATTGCAGCACAAAGCTCTGCCGCAGCTTCCTACGCCGCCCAACATCTTCGCTTCGTCTCTGACACCGATCTGCCTCAGCTCGATCCTCATTCTGAAGACGGAAGCCAGGTCTTTGACCAGTTCTCTGAAGTCCACCCTGCCGTCTGCAGTAAAATAGAATACGACTTTGCTGTTGTCGAAGGTGTATTCCACGTCGATGAGCTTCATTTCCAGCCCGTGTGCTTCGATTTTCTCCTGGCAGATCCGCATAGCATCGTTTCTCTTCGCCAGGTTCTCTTCGTGCTTCTTCTTGTCCTTATCCGTCGCGATCCGGATGATGTTTTTGAGAGGTGCTACGAGCTCTGACTCCTTGACGGAAGTCACGCCCATAGTTACCGTACCGAATTCGAGGCCTCTTGCCGTCTCTACGATAACGTTCTCCCCTGCTTTGACATCCAGCTTGCCCGGGCTGAAATAATATAATTTACCTGCGTCCTTGAATTTGACGCCAACAACATCTGTCATTCTTTATCCTCCGATTTTTATGATCAAATTCTTTATAGCAGAAGCCGGTGATACATTCATCCTGATATCCGTTGACGCTTCTTCTATAAGATATATTTTCTCTGTCAGATCTTCAGGGCTGTAAGCCGTGACCCTTCCGCCCTGATCTACAAGCATGTTCCTATAGGTGACTTCCATGCAATCCAGCAATGCGGATATGCTTTCTTTGTCCCTGATAATGTCGTTTATCTTGAGCATGACCTCAAAAAAACCTGCTTTGCGACCGAACATCTCGATGAGATCCTCCGCCGTCTGCATCATGTGGTCATACTTTTCGGAGCCGAGATGATTGATATGGAACCGGACGCACCTTGATCGTACCGTAGGCGTCAGATTCTCGATGTTCTCCGAAAGAAGGATGATCACGGTATCCCCAGGTGGCTCCTCCAAAGTCTTCAGGAGTCTGTTCTGCGCACGAAGTGTCATGTGATCGGCGTTCTCGATGATGACCACGTGCCGTTTCCCAAAAGGTCTCGTCTTGATCACTTCCTGCATGGTCTCGATATTCTCGTCCTTGACGTTGCCGGAGGCCTCAGGTCTCACATATACCAGGTCCTCGCAGTTGCCGTGATCGATCTTATCGCACATGCCGCAGTCTCCGCAGTTCTCCCCCAGTCCCTTCGGGCAGAAGATCCCCTTCGCAAAGGTTTCTGCAAAGGACGTCTTATCGAGCCAGCTGTCACCTTCTATGATGTATGCATGAGAGATGCCCCCGGATGATACAAGTTCATTGAGTCTCCGGATGAGGCCCTCGTTGTTCTCGCTGTATTCGAATCTCACGACTGCTCCTTATCCATGCAAAGAAGTGTACGTACTTCACTTACGATCTGTTCATGGATCTCCTCGATCGTCCCGTAGGCATCGATCACCTTGACGCGCTGTGGGTCCTTCTTTGCGATTTCTTCGTACCCATGAAAGGTCCTCTGATGAAAATCCATGTCCTGCATCTCGATCCTGTCAAGCGGCCTGTCTTCGATCCTCTCGTGACCTCCATCCGGAGTAACTCGCAAAAGGAACGTCATATCAGGTATGCAGCCCTCTACCGCCGGTCTGTTGATATCCCCTACGGTATCGCCCATCA
>CAMNNV010000167.1 GCA_946546075.1 uncultured Bacillota bacterium
TCGCCATATGTGCCGATATCATCGACGAGTCCATGCAGGAAATGGATCTGTCCGCAGCGGAGACTGCCGTAGCAGGCATCAATCTCCTCAAACCGCTGGAGATCAAGAACTTCCTGGATGAATATGTGATCGGACAGGATGAGGCCAAGAAGACACTGGCTGTATCCGTTTACAATCACTACAAGAGAGTTACTTCGGCACCTGGGATCAAAGAGGATGACGGCGTCGAACTGCAAAAGAGCAATATTCTGATGCTGGGCCCCACCGGTTCCGGTAAGACATATCTGGCGCAGACACTGGCCAAGATCATCAATGTGCCGTTTGCGATCGCAGACGCGACCACATTGACGGAAGCCGGTTATGTCGGCGAAGATGTGGAGAACATACTTCTCAAACTGATCCAGGCGGCCGATTACAATATTGAGCGCGCTGAATACGGCATCATCTATATCGATGAGATCGACAAAATATCGAAAAAGGGTGAGAATGTCTCGATCACCAGAGACGTATCCGGTGAAGGCGTTCAGCAGGCACTTTTGAAGATCATTGAGGGAACGAACGCTTCCGTTCCGCCCCAGGGCGGACGCAAGCACCCGCAGCAGGAACTGATCCAGATCGACACGACCAATATTCTGTTCATTGTCGGCGGCGCTTTCGACGGACTCGATAAGATCATCAACGCGCGTATGGACAAGAGGTCCATGGGATTTCACGCTGCTGTCGAGGGGCATGACTCCAAGAAACTCGATGAGACTTTAAGGCAGGTCCTTCCTCAGGATCTGGTCAAGTTCGGGCTGATCCCCGAGTTCATTGGCCGTGTGCCGGTCGTCACCACGCTCAACGAGCTCGATAGAGAAGCGCTGATCAGGATCCTCAAGGAACCCAAGAATGCGCTGGTCAAGCAGTACAGAAAGCTGTTCTCATATGACCATGTAGAGCTCAGCTTCGAGGACGACGCGCTGGATGCCATCGCTGACCTGGCGGTGGAGAGAAAGACTGGTGCGAGAGGACTCAGGTCCATCATGGAGAAAGTAATGATGGATGTGATGTTCACGATTCCCTCCGATCAGACCATTAAAGAGTGTGTGATC
Source organism: uncultured Bacillota bacterium (assembly GCA_946546075.1). GTDB lineage: Bacteria > Bacillota > Clostridia > Peptostreptococcales > Anaerovoracaceae > Lentihominibacter. The sequence continues at coordinate 1,092 of CAMNNV010000167.1, forward strand.
ACTAAGGAATCTGTACTGGAAGGTGCTTCTCCCAGGATCATCCGCGAGACTCCTCAGATCAAGACGATCGAACTGCTGGAGGCCAAATGACGGTTTCGGGACTGTGCCGGGCGCGCAGTATTTTGACGGGACCGCCCTTATATATGATGAGATGAATGATTTCGCTTCTGCATGCTGTGCGGAAGCGAAATTTGTATACGGCACTTTCAGTCGGTGCCGGAGACGATAATACTAACATACCAGGAGAGGGACGCTTATGATCATCAAAACGGTAAACCTTGAGACTGTATGCGGCATTACGAGCAAACTGCCTGACAACAAACTGCCGGAGTTTGCTTTTGCGGGAAAGAGCAATGTCGGAAAATCGACACTGATCAATGCACTCATGAATCGGAAATCCTATGCCAGAACGAGCTCCATGCCCGGAAAAACGCAGACGATCAATTATTATAATGTCAATGATGCTTTTTACCTTGTAGATCTGCCGGGATACGGTTATGCCACCGCCGGCGTCAAGGTCAAGCAGCAGTGGGGCAAAATGATCGAGAATTATCTGCACACGAGCAAGAAGCTCGAGGCGGTCTTCCTTTTGGTGGATGCAAGACATGAGCCTTCGGAAAACGACGTCATGATGTTTGACTGGGTGCTCGCGGCGGGATTCACGCCATATGTGATCGCGACCAAATCCGATAAATTAAAGAGGAGCCAGATCGCCAAGCAGATGGCGATGATCCGGAGAACGATCAAGGAAAAGAGCACAGCCGGGCACGAAGTGAGCTTTGAGGTGATCCCTTTCTCAGGACTTAGCAAAGCAGGCAGAGAAGATATATATACAGTGCTGGAAGGTTATCTCTCAGAATAAACATATGCTATAATAAAAAAGGCGATATGCTTATACCCGACTAACAGCTGCCCGGGGAGCAGTCTGACGGCGGTATAATGGAAAAGCATATTTGGAGGGGTATATGAAGAGCTATAAGACGAATCGTATCATTTTCTCTGTCGGAGCTGTGATCATCGGAATCGTGCTGCTGATCTGGCCGGGGACCAGCCTCAACATCATAAGCCGATGCATAGGTATTGCACTCGCCATCGGCGGCCTTGTCGCAGGGGGATTCTTCATTAAGGACCATGAGTCCTTGTCCAAATCGTTCCTTCTTGTAATGGGAGTGATCATGATCATCTGCGGTGTGGTCATCTTTCTGCATCCCAATGATCTCGTCCGGCTGATCCCGACCATCATGGGAGTTCTCGTGCTGGTCAGCGGCATCGTCAATCTCATGGAGACCTTCACTTTGTCGAAGCGGAAGTATTCCAAGTGGTGGGTCTCGCTGATCATTTCACTGCTCACGATCGGAGCGGGCATCTTTCTCGTCAAGTATGCGTTCGACCTCGTGGCGATCATTACCAGGATCGCAGGAGGAATCCTGCTGTTTGACGGCGTCTCGGATCTGTGGGTCACTTCAAGGGTCCTGAGCTCTTCGAAAGAATCGGCGGTCGACGGCGTGATCGTAAGTGAGAAAGAAGCAGCGGAAGAAGGTACAGGCAGCAAGACGCCTCAGGGTGCTGATGCGCAGAAGGCCGAAGCACCGAAAGCGGCAGAAGCGCCTGTAAAGCCGCAGCCTGCAGCGGCGCAGCAAGCACCCGTGGAATCGAAGCCTGCAGCGGCGCAGCAAGCACCCG
>CAMNNV010000168.1 GCA_946546075.1 uncultured Bacillota bacterium
TGTCTCCCACTTTGACGACGTCATAGGAGATGGCGGTAGGGATCCCGAGGATCAGCGCAGTTCTTGCCACTTCTCTCTCATGCCGGATCTCTTCGAGTGCCTGGGGATTGTTATAGACTTTGATTACCGTATCATCATCGTATCTGTAGACTGTGCCGTTGGCGCCCTTTCCGATGGCTTCACATCCATCGACAGACATCACCTTATATGCCTTTTCTATGGTCATCATCTGTGTGAAACCTGTCATGTCGAATATCTCATATACTTCGGAATTGACATTGATCACGGAAAGATCCGGGTAATTCTTTCTCAGACGCAGTATCGTTCGGAGGCCTGCACTTGAGATATATTCCAGTTCGGAAGCATCGATCGTCAGATGCGATATCTGCCTGTCCGCAAGAAACGCGTTGATTTCTTCTTCTGCCTGGGCAGAATTATTTGAATCGATACGGCCTGACATACTGATTGTAACAGTCTGCCCGGAAGCAGTCATATTTATGGTCCTGTTCTCTTCCATTTTGCCCCTCCGTTATTACTGTTCATATGAATTATTATTATCTGCTTTGTACTCCACACACAGCATGGTGATATCATCGAATTGTTCTGCATTATCTACGAATTTATCTACCGATTCTTTGATGTTATTGATGATCTTTTCCGGCGAAGCATCAGGCTCTTCATTCATTGCTGCAAGGAGCCTGTCTGTTCCATACATTGCTTCCTTCGCATCCGTCGCTTCCGGAACACCATCTGTATATACGAAGATCTTGCTTCCCGGAGTCATCTGGATCTCGTATTCTGTGTACTTCATGTTTTCCATCCCGCCGAGAACGAAGCCGTGCTTATCCTTCAGAAGTTCGAACCGCCCGTCCGCTCCTGTGATGACAGGATATTCATGGCCACCGTTTGCGGCCATCATGACCCCTGTGCGGATGTCCAGTATCCCGACCCATACCGTTACGAACATTTCATCATTATGGGTGCAAAGGGAATTATTCACATCCTCGAGGATCTTCGCCGGGGATTTGCCCATCTTCGCATTGGACTTGATAAGGATCATGGAAGACATCATGTAGAGGGCAGCCGGCACACCTTTGCCCGATACGTCTGCGATAACGAGGCAGAGATGGTCATCGTCTACATAGAAGAAATCATAGAAGTCTCCGCCAACTTCCCTCGCAGGGACCATGGATGCGAATATCTCGACACCTTCTTTTTCAGGCAATGCCGGGAACTCGCTTGGGAGCATACCGACCTGTATGCTCGTCGCCACGGATAATTCGGTAGCGATCCTCTCATTTTCGGCCGTTACGTTCTTCAGATCCTCTACGTATTCCGTGATCTGCTCTTCCATCTGATCGATGGAGTCAGCCAGTTTCCCTACTTCGTCCACCGAAGTGATCGACTCCGTAAGTTTCCTGGCTGATTTCACGTTCTCTCGGGCGAAACGTTCTGCTTCGTTTTTGATCGTCCTGATCGGACGGAACAGCACGGTATACAGGAATATGCCCTGGCATATCACGATAAACAATGCAAACAGGATCAATGCTCCCAAAACGTTTTCGATGAAGTTAGTACGGGATGCTGCAAGCACATCCATCTGCTTCTGTACGCAAAGTATCGCCTGGGTCTTGCCGGCAGAGTCTTTGATCGGGACCATCGCTGTGATATGTGGGTCAGTCTCGATATAACCCAGATCACGAACGACCAGTGCCTCTTCTCTTTCCCCGGTATAGAGCCAGTCGTATTTCATTTTATAATCATCATTCGTCGTTTCGCGAACATATCCGAAATCGAACCGCGTGTACTCACTGTCCTTGTTCATCGTAGAGAATAGGAACGTGATGTGACCATAGTCCTTGAGATCAGGCTGTATGACATAGATGAACATAGAGCCGGACTCATTACACAGGACGTCGAGAGCATCGATGACCTTATTGTACTCTTCCGTCTTACCTTCGCTCTTTTCGTATGCTTCCATCCGGTCGCCGTCTACCTTGGCAGCAGCGATGTGCGCTGTCTGAAAAGCATCCGATGAATACTGCTCCAGCAATGCATCCGTTACCCCGTTGTATCCGATCGCACAGATGATACCTGTGAATACTATCAGCACTAATACGATTCCAAATATGCTTTTGAAAACTATACTTTCGCTGATCCTGTTCATACTTGTTCTTATTCTATGTCGAGTATGTCAACGAATCCCGTAACATCGAAGATCTCCATGATCGTCTCCCCAACGTTTTTGACCTTCATACCGCCTTTTTTTGACATGACTTTCTGAGATGCCAGAAGCACTCTGAGACCTGCTGAAGAGATATAATCCAGCTTCTCAAAGTCGATGACGAGAGTATCTGCATTTTCCAGTACATCCTTGAGCACCTCTTCGAGCTGCGGTGAAGTTACCGTGTCGAGTCTTCCCTCTACGGTTACATAAGCTTCCCCATTTTCGAATTTCTTGTTGACGTCAAACATATTAAAAGGCTCCTTCCTTTCGTGTTCCTATTTACCACTTTAATTTAACAGAAATTGTCTAATAATTCAAGACACGCGGAGCAACAAGAAAAGAGACTGCCGACTTAGATCCAGCAGTCTCTTCTTGTCGCGTCGTCCATTTATTTCACCCAATGATATGCGATCCTCGGCGATCCGTCTCTCACATAGATCCTGCCGCACTTCTCGAACCCGTTCTTCTCGATCTGCCGCTGCATCACTTTGTTGTCGGCATGCGTGTCG
>CAMNNV010000169.1 GCA_946546075.1 uncultured Bacillota bacterium
AGGGCTATGCCCGTAAAAACAACAACCCCGCGTTTGACGCGGGGATGGTTTTTTGCAACGGATCGCAGTAATTTCAAGCGATACAGCGGTTTTAGCAGATCCTGCGAAAACGCACGCAGACCGACTTGTACCTATGCAGAAGTAGGTTTTTTGGGCAAAATAGTCGCAAAAATGGTCGCAGCCGAAGTGTCGAAAAACACAAAATTTGTACAAATTTTGCAGGCATAATTGACAGACGTCCAAGTTTTGCCCAACGATAAATTAGGTTAGAAAAGTGTTAACACTTTTCTAACCCTTCTTCTAAATCGCATATTTGCAGACATGATTTTCCTCCATTAGACTTAAAGCAAAAAGGAAAGACGAGGTGAGATATCATGTTCAGACCTAAGATCAGATTCACGCATGACGAGATAAGAGTACTCGTCTTTGCTCTCAACGAATTGAGAAATACCCTTATAGCCGAAGGCCGCTACACTGATGCCGTAGATGAGCTGCTAATTAAACTTCTCGACTGACAGATCCCTTTCTGCCGGCCAAGTACATCCCTGCTCAATTCCGGGCAGGGAATTATTGTGCAAAAAACCGCACGGTCGGTAGAAAGGATCTGAAATGTTCAATATCAAAAAGGGAAAAGAAGAAGACATCATCGAAGAGGAAAAGAAGATAGCTGAGAAGCTGAAAGAGCTGACTGCTGCATCAGATGGAGCAGGGATAAGGCAGCCGGAGTATTCACAGCCCAGTCCGGTTGAACAGCTATCAACGGATATCGCGGCTCATCTTGCGAATGTAACAGCAAAGAGGCTTTACGGGATAATCAATGACATACGTTTTGACGCTTCGCTGCAATTTGTTGCACGCCTGGACAACAGCGACAGTAAGACCGCAGTGAATATGATTCAGGCAGTATTCCTGACTCACGGGATGAAGCATGCTGCTGAAGAGCTGGATATCCTCATGGACTGTGAGCCATATGATGACGAGGTATACAACTCATTTATCGATGAATTATTCGAAACAGAGGTCATCGCATTCCGCGCCGCCGAAGTCTGGTGCCTGGAAGAGCCGGATGACGTAGATTGAGAGGTGATAGGATGGCGAAAACAATAGCGATTTGTAATCAGAAAGGAGGGGTCGGGAAAACGACTACAGCTCTAAATCTGGGAGCCGGATTGTCGAGGGAAGGGAGGAGAGTGCTTCTTATAGACTCAGATCCGCAAAGCGACCTCACAGCGTCAGCAGGAATCGAAGCTGACAGCGTAGAGAAGTCGCTCGGACGTCTGATGTATCTGGCGACAGAGAACTATAAGCCGGATGTAAAGGACACTATCATCCATCACGAGGAAGGCTTCGATATCATACCATCCAATCTGGACCTATCATCCATGGAGACAAGGCTGGTGAACGCGATGAGCCGTGAGAAGGTGCTCGACAATCTTCTGAAAGATGTGAGGAATGATTACGACTATATCCTGATCGACTGCATGCCGTCACTCGGGATGCTGACGATAAATGCGCTCACGGCGGCTGATAGCGTGATAATCCCGGTCCAGGCACAGTACCTGCCGGCCAAAGGAATGACGCAGCTCCTCAGAAGCATCGACATGGTCCGGAGCCATACCAACGAGAAGCTAAAGATCGACGGGATAGTGATGACACTGGTTGACGGCAGGACCAATCTTGCCAGAGATGTTATCAATGCCATCAGGACAAACTACGGGATGCATATACGCATCTTCGATACACAGATCCCATCGGGCGTGAAAGCGGCAGAGGCAAGCAAGACAGGAAGGAGCATTTTCACCTATGATGGAGAGTGCAAACCGGCCAAAGCATATGAGGCGCTGACGAAGGAGGTGATAGCGGATGCCGAGCGGAAGAGAAAACGAGATAAAGCTGCCATCACTCGATGAGCTGTTCTCAAGCCAGCAGGAGAGAGATGAAGCAAAGCTTAAACATATCTACGAGATACCGATAGATCAGATAGATCCCTTCCCTGATCACCCTTTCAAGGTAAGAGATGACGATGACATGCTGAACCTCATAGAAAGCATAAGGGCACAGGGCGTGCTTACACCGTGCATGGTGAGGAAGAAAAAGGACGGCAGGTACGAGCTGGTCTCAGGGCACAGAAGAAAACGTGCCTGTGAGCTGCTCGGGATGGACACACTCAGGTGCGAGATAGTGGAGCTCTCAAAGGAGCAGGCCACGATCCTGATGACGGAGAGCAATTTCCAGAGGTCTACGATCCTGCCGTCCGAGAAGGCGTTCGCCTACAAAATGAGGCTCGATGCGATGAAGCTCCTTGTCTCCAGAATGGTGGAAAACCAGAAGAAAGGGAGAAATTTCGGAGGAGAGCCGGTGGAGCCGCAGCTTGAGAAAGCGAGAGAGCATCTTATCAACTCATATGGAGTATCCGAGGAGTATGCTGGGAATCTGGGGAATGCTGATTCGAGGAAGCATGATCATGATCCCGTTTCTCCAGTGGAGAAACGAATGAGATCAGGCATACAAGTTGCAAAAGAGACTGGTGAAAGCCAAGCGCAGATATACCGATATATCCGTCTCACAGAACTCATACCCGAACTCCTTGATCTTGTTGACGAGGGCAAGATCGGTCTGAGGCCGGCCGTCGAGTTATCGTATATTGGCCACAAACAGCATGATGTCTACGACATGATAGAGCAGGAGCAGGCGACCCCGACTCATGAACAGGCAAAACGCATGA
>CAMNNV010000170.1 GCA_946546075.1 uncultured Bacillota bacterium
ATTAAACTTAAACATCTGTATCCGATAATAAAGATTTAGAGGTTACAGTGTACTAGCGGCGCACAAGTGCGCATTTTATTGGCCTGCCAGCCACGCGTTCAATTACTTGCCACCCGTAAACGGGTCCCTTGGATCGAACAGGCTCAATTGATCGCTCTCCTGATCCTGTTTCAGTTGATTCGCGATGTAACTTTTAATCGCTGCTGTGTTCTTCCCCACTGTATCCACATAGTATCCCTTACACCAAAATTCTCGGTTTCGGTATGCGAATTTTATATTCCCGTATTTCTGGTATATCATCAGACTGCTCTTTCCTTTCAGATATCCCATGAACCCCGAAACCGAGTATTTTGGCGGGATACTCAGCAGCAGGTGTATGTGATCCGGACAGATTTCTCCCTCTACGATCTCTACTCCCTTCCACTGACACAGCTTTCGTATTATATCTCTGATGTCCTCTCTTTTCTCGTTGTAAAATACCTTCCTGCGATATTTCGGCGCAAATACCACATGATATTTGCAATTCCACTTCGTATGTGCTAAACTTTTTACATCAGTATTTTGCTCAGCGATTATACTGTCCTCCTAATGTGTATATTTACGTAACTGGCAGGTCACGTTTCTATTATACACATTAGGAGATTTTTGTTAACTGGGCATCGCTTAAGCTTAACTGAACCACGCGACTATCGCGTGGTTTTCGTATTACAACAAAACCGGACAGCAGATCCTGCTGTCCGGTCCAAGTATTCCACGATGCCTCATTCTTGTCTTTTTATTCCTCGACAAAGGGTTTGCGGATGTCGGAGAATTCCACGACTGACGCCATGCATGCGTCGAATCTTTCCATGATCCACTGGCGGACGCCGTCCCTGCCTATCACGAAGGCGTTGGGGTCGCCGGGCTTGCGGTTTTTGTTCTCCTCAGCGGTCTGGTACATATTGCAGAGGTGGGGATGGGGATTGAAGAATATGTCGCAGTTATGAGCCTTGGCATACTCCCAGGCATTTACGCAGGTCGATGCAAACTTCAGGGCATACATCACGGAAGTCTGTACATCTTCCCATTCGAAAGTGCCGAAGACGCCGTATCCGCCCATCATTATGAAGCGGTGGGGCTCACCGTTGTCGTGGACCTCCATGGAGTAATTCAGACAGCCCGGAGAGTGTCCGGCACCATCCAGGACACTGATCACATGGTCGCCGAATACCAGTTCATCACCGGGAGCTATGATGCGTGTGATCATGGGAGCGGAGACGCCGCTCTCCTTATTGGTTCGGATGTTTTTCTTGCGCGTATTCATGTACACCGCATCCACAGCGGACAGACATACGTCGCAGCCGGTCGCCCTCATGATATGGTCGCTGCCGCCGTAGTGGTCCATATGGCCGTGAGTCAGCAGCAGGGCGAGGATCTTCTCGCTGCCGAGGCCGATTTCATCCAGCCCGGGTTTGAGGACTTTCTCCCAATGGTCCGCTTCGGCGCTGGCCTCGATCAGGACGATGCCTTCGCTGGTGGGAATGACCCAGGAGCCGACGACCTTATTGCCGATAAAATACAGGTCATCAAAGAGCTTGACGGGACCCTGAGGCTTCATGTCATCAGGATTCGGCGGGGTGGGGATAGACTTGTAAATGTTCATGGTTTTCTCCTTTTCCTTTGCTTCGTGTTTTTGCGCGGTAATTCCTATAAAACAGATCCTGCTCGATGAATTCTTATATAAAAGTATATACGAAAAAAGATAGTTATGTCAAGGCGCCCGGTCCGTCAGGATCGGAAAATATTTAAGCGTGATGGAATCTTTTTCTGTAAAAGAAATTCTCCTGCCGATATTCGTCATGATTCTGAATATAATGTTTCGCGGATAAGATCTGCCTGTCAGGATGTTTATGATGGAATACCTGGCTGCCGGGGATGTGAAGAAGCCGGCGGAGGCTTAAGACAGATGAATAAGGAAAGATAAGGAGAAGGAGATAGGGACAGTAAAAAGAAAAATCTTGTGTTTGCAGCAGCCTTTCTGGCAGGCGCTGCCCTGGCTGTGTTTGTGACATTGATCATAGTGGGACTGAAAAAGGCTCCGGCCGGACCTGAGGCAGGAGAGGGCTCCGGCAGGAATATCGACTATGCAAAGATCTTCCCGTCCTGGAAGGCGGACAGCAGATCGCTGGGGAGCTGGTGGATTTTGTGGCCGGCTGTACTGATAAAACAAGCGCCGAATATCTCGATCCGGCTGGCCGGATAGCTGTTTTTGACATGGACGGCACGATCCTGTGCGAGAAAGCACCGGTCTATATCGATTTTTACCTTGCCATGTATCGTGTGCTGGATGATCCTTCCTACCATGCGTCGGAAGAGGAGCGGGAGGCCATGTGTGCCCTGGTGGAGCGTTACGATATTCCTTATGACCACGTGGTCGCCACCGATGTGCCCTACGTGGCTTCCGGCAATACAGAGGGAATCACTGATGAATACAATATGAGCCGGGAGGAGAGGATCTACGGGGACGATGTTCAGAAGACAGGCTTGCCGGGCACGGAAGAAGCGTAGCCCGATGCGGCATAAAGATGTTTCATAAGAGAGAATATACACAGACAGCGCCCTTCGGCACAGGTGCCGAAAGGCGCTGGTCTCCATATTGACTCTGATCTTGCTTATGCAGAGTGTTCC
>CAMNNV010000171.1 GCA_946546075.1 uncultured Bacillota bacterium
TTAAGATCATTAGCCTTAGCCGTCTCGACTATGCTGTATATGATCGCACTCGCATTAGCACCACCCACCGTATCGATGAGTTTCCAGTTGTTCCTGCCTACACAGAAAGGTCTGATCGCCTGCTCAGCGATGTTGTTGTCCAGTGGCAGTGCAGGATCATCAAGGAAAGCACGCAAATACTTCTCCTGGTTCAGGCAGTACTGGATACCTTTCTTAGTTTTATCGCTGCCAGCTGCAGCATACTGTGCTTTTCTCGCCCAATCGAAGAATCCATCGACCAGCGGCTTCACCAGTTTCTTTCTCTTCTTCTTCCGCTCGGACGGAGGGAGTTTCTTTAGAGAATTATCCGTGTGGTAGATGTTCTGTATCTGCACATACCCTTCGTATGCCAGAGTACCGGCCGCCTTCTCCTCGCCAAGGCTCTTGATCACATCTGCGAATGGTCTCCTCGCATGGATCCAGCACCCTGCAACTGTGAAGTCTGTTCCGGATTCATTCTCAAGTGTGTGGTAGACCTGGTATCCGTCACAGACCAGCTTGCCTTTGAATCCTTCGAGGAATGTTCTCGGTGCATCCGCTTTTCTGGTCGTCTGGTAGTCATAGACTATCGCCGGGTGAGCCTTGCATATGCTGCCGGTCCGGTATACCCACATGTAACTCTTATGTACGCCTTCACGGCCGTCATTCGTTACCTGTACCGGAGTCTCATCTGCATGTGCGACAGGGCTGCTGACGATCTCTTCTTTCAGCCTGTCATAGATCAGGGACAGATATCTTTCAGCAGTAGTGATCATCCAGTTCGCCATGACCTGACGGGAGATATTCACGTCATTCCTTAAGAATTCCTGCTCCTGCCTGTACAGAGGTACTGCGTTCACATACTTTGCATTCATGATGAATGCTGTAAGGGAAGGTGTGGCTATGCTGTTGTTCAGCATCTCTTTTGGATGCTTCCCTTTGATGATCGTTCCGTTCCTGCCCTTGTAGACCTTGATGTGATGCTCGATCACCTTGAATACAGCTGGCTCAACTTCCAGCTTTCTGTATACTTCATCATCAAGCTCGTAATAACCTTCAGGGAATTTCTCTTTGAGCTCTTCATCACTGAGGCCATGCTCTACAGGGATAGCTTCAAAGCCGGAAAGATCTTCGTCACGTTTGCCTTTGCGCTTCTTGCGGTGGATGACTACTTCTTCCATTTCCGGCTCTTCGATGATCCTGCCCTGAACTGTTTCCTCAGCTTCATTGAAGCCAAAGTCGTAAATGCTGAGCTGATCACTTGGAGCAAGGCTCTTCTCTGAAGACTTTCCGAACATTCTGGTGTTCATGATCCGAATCTGTTCATTGAGCTTTTCTACAGTTGCTCTCAGAGCATCGATCGTCTCGTTCGATCGCTCAAGCTGTTCCTGCATGCCCATAAGGAGCGTCACCAGAACTTCCTTATCCATCTTATTCAGTTCTTCTCTGCTGATGGTCTCTTTCATACTCAAATTATACTTTAATTCGAGATGCAAAAAAAGACCTGCAGCTAAAGAAAATCGCTGTTTTTCCTTGAAATTTCGGGCTTTGTGCCAATTTTTCAAAGCGCATATTCAGGTGCTTTGATCTGTTTGATCCCGGGATCGATCGTGAAGCCGTCAAGCAGTCTTGAAAGCTGTTCAGGAGTCAGATCTCTCAGGTCAGAGCTCTTTCTGGGCCAGTTGAATCTGCCTTCAGCCGCTCTCTTGTATAGCAGAAGGAATCCATCTCCTTCCCATACGAGTGCTTTTATCCTGTCGTTCTTCCTACCGCAAAACAGGAAGATAGCTCCTGTTCTGTGTGGGTTCAGGTCGAACTGCTGCTGTATCCACGCAGCGAGTCCGTCTATCCCTTTGCGTAGATCTGTATATCCGCACGCTATATATATCTCACTGTAGGAGGCTTCCTTAAGCATGTGCTATCGCCTCCAGCACCATGCGCACATGTTCATTGCTGGCATCAGGCGAGATGCTTATCTCTGCGCTGTCCAGTTTGATCCTGATCCCGGATGCGTTCACCGCATTTGGAAAGCCGACTCTGACAAACTCCGGCTCCGGTTTGACTGCAGACTTATTCGATTCTAGATTCATGAGGCTGCAGGCTTCTTCACGCAAGACTTTCAATCTGTAGTAGAAGGTCTTTTGTGTGATCCCGTTCTCCTGACACCAAGCCTTGACTGTGAGGCCGCTGTCCTGTTGCCGGGCATAATCCTCCATCCAGGATCTATGCCTCATCTGTGTTGCTACTAGCTGTGTATCCATACTGATTCCTTTCCAGTCTAGATTGATCTAAATTACTCCAATGGACTAATTTAGACTTTTTCGACTTTTTAGAGTATTTCAGTATGGATTATCTCATTTTCCAAGATGTCCAACTACGCACGGATGGTTTACCGTTTACCTATTTTCAGCTTTCTGCACCATAAAAGGGGCTCGAAAGCCCCTTTTATGAAGTCATTGTTCTGAAATTATCTTCTATTATTTCTTCTGCGGCAGATCTATGCCCAGTTCCTGGTCAGGATGACATGATCCGCAGGATACATAACCATATTGCTCTGCAAATGCTTTCAGTTCTTCAGCGGTGCCGGTCCATTCCTCGTAGTTCTCTTTATGGATCTGTTTAGCGCAGCTTGTACCTGGCATGTG
>CAMNNV010000172.1 GCA_946546075.1 uncultured Bacillota bacterium
AATACGCAGAGGCGATGTCTGCTTATGACATTGCCAGAGATATCAGCGATGGACTGGCCAGAGCTGCCTGCATCGCAGAGATCGACGGAGAGGTTTGCGACCTGAGGACGATCGTGGACAAGGACTGCGAGCTGAACATCCTTACATTCGATTCAGACGAAGGTAAGAAGGCTTACAGACATACGTGCTCCCACGTTCTGGCGGAGGCTGTGAAGAACCTCTATCCTGAGGCGAAGCTGGCCATCGGACCTTCCATCGACAATGGATTCTATTACGACTTCGACATCCATCCGCTCTCAAGAGAGGACCTGGATGCCATCGAAAAGGAAATGAAAAAGGTCATCAAGAAAGGTGACAGGCTCGAGCGTTTCACGATGTCAAGAGAAGACGCCATCGCCATGTATAAAGAAAAGGACGAGCCGTACAAGGTGGAGCTCATCGAGGATCTGCCGGAGGATGAGGAGATCTCATTCTACAAGCAGGGCGATTTCGTAGAACTCTGCGCGGGACCGCACCTCATGAGCACGAGACCGCTCAAAGCATTCGCGCTGACTTCAAGTTCCGGTGCGTACTGGAGAGGCGATGAGCATAACAAGATGCTCACCAGGATCTACGGCACGGCCTACACGAAGAAGGACGACCTCAAGGAGTATCTGGCGTACCTGGCAGACATCAAGAACCGCGACCACAACAGACTGGGCCGCGAGATGGAACTGTTCACGACAGTAGATGTCATCGGTCAGGGCCTGCCGCTCTTCCTCCCAAAGGGTGCGAAGGTCATCCAGAAGATGCAGCGCTGGATCGAGGATCTGGAAGAGTACGAATGGGGCTACGTTCGTACCCGTACACCGCTGATGGCCAAGTCCACACTTTACAAGATCTCAGACCACTGGTATCACTACAAGGACGGCATGTTCCTGCTGGGATACGACAACATGGATGACGTCATGGCAGCAGAGGACAGATCTGCAGAAGTACGCGGCGTACAGGACCTGAACCTGATCGAGCACGACGAAGACAGCGATGTTATGGCACTTCGTCCGATGACTTGCCCGTTCCAGTACTACGTTTATAAGACAGGACAGAAGAGCTACCGCGACCTGCCGTACAGAATGGGTGAGACGTCCACACTTTTCAGAAATGAGCAGGCCGGAGAGATGCACGGACTGACTCGTGTCCGTCAGTTCACGATCTCCGAGGGACACCTCGTGGTGGCACAGGATCAGCTGGCTGAAGAATTCAAAGGCTGCGTGGAACTGGCCAAGTACTGCCTGACGACGCTGGGACTCGAAGATGACGTCACGTATCGTCTCTCGAAGTGGGATCCGGAGCACGCAGAGGATTACCTCGGAACTGCAGAAGAGTGGGAGAAGAACGAAGGCTTCATGAGAGACATCCTCAATGAGATCGGCATCGACTTCTTTGAGGCTGCAGGCGAAGCTGCATTCTACGGTCCGAAGCTCGACATCCAGGCAAAGAACGTATACGGCAAAGAAGACACGATGATCACGATCCAGATCGATACTCTCCTTGCTGAGCGTTACGATATGTACTACATCGACAGAGACGGCCAAAAGAAGCGTCCGTACATCATCCACCGTACATCCATCGGATGCTATGAGCGTACGCTGGCATGGCTCATCGAAAAGCATGCAGGAAACCTTCCTACATGGCTTTGCCCTGAGCAGGTCAGGATCCTTCCGATCTCCGACAAGGTTGCTGACTACGCAGAGGAAGTCCGCAAGGAACTGCGCAAAAACGGTATCGATGTGGAACTGGATAACTCAAGCGAGCGTATCGGATACAAGATCCGTAAGGCTCAGGTGGAAAGAGTTCCTTACATGCTCGTCATCGGAGCGAAGGAAGCAGAAGCAGGTGCAGTATCGGTTCGTTCCCGCTATGCAGGTGACGAAGGCGTTCATCCGCTTGGTGAGTTCATCGATCAGATCTGTGAAGAAATCAGAACGAAGGCAATCAGAAAGATCGAGAAGAAGGACGAAGAACAAAAGTAATATAAACAGGGGCTGCCGCAGCAAGCGGCAGCCCTTTTGATGTGGTTTACTGGATGTAAACAATGGCTGTTTTGCGCAGGGATGTTACGATCTGGTTTATAGCGGAGTAGACGAGGCATGCCGCATAGACGTAGACGATATAATTTGGCCAGCCGATGCAGACGGTGCATGAGAGCGCGATCAGGATGTTGATGATGCCGCGAGTCATGCTCCTTCTCCACAGAGCGAAGATGATGACACCGGCACCGGTGATCATAAGTGTATTCTGATGTCTGCGAAGTTGTGCTTCCATAGTCTTATGCTCTCGTCATATGCTGGAAAACGTTTGTCTATCGGATCAGTTGTTTACAGGATGATGCACAGTAGGGCAGCCGGGGCTCATGGCCTTGAAGGTGTAGCCTTCCTCCAGGCCCCATTTGATGATCTCAGGAAGGGCCTTGGCGGTAGTCATCTTGGCGTCGGAATCGTGCATCAGGATCACGTTATACGTCTTCTTGCTGCAGCCTTTCTTGACGTGGCTCACAAGGGTCTTGACCGGGACGTTGTTGCCTGAGGCATCTGTGGAATCCACGTTCCAGTCATTGTACATATAGCCTTCCTTCTGCATCTCCTTGACGAGATCCGTCATGACCCCCTCG
>CAMNNV010000173.1 GCA_946546075.1 uncultured Bacillota bacterium
CCGGAATTCAAAGCAGCCGACATTGGTATCAAGCAGAAGACAGATTTCTGGAACTAATCAATTTATCGACTTTAAGGGGAGCGGCAAAAGCTGCTCCCTTGTTCATTTCAGGCAGTGCTGTTTACACATAACTTAAAATCAAGAGGTAATTATGAACGAGATCAAGATCACAGATATCAACGGAATCCATATCGGTCAGGTAGAGAACGCTGAGGGCGGCACGGGCTGCACCGTCATCGTCTGCCCGGAGGGCATGAGCGCAGGCGTGGATGTACGCGGCGGAGGTCCGGCATCAAGGGAAACGGAACTCCTTAACGGCAGAGCGAATGCCGATAAGATCCATGCGCTGGTACTGGGCGGAGGAAGTGCATTCGGCCTGGATGCTGCAGGCGGTGTCATGAAGTGTCTCGAGGAAAAGGGCATCGGATATGATGTGGGAGTGACGAGAGTCCCACTCGTATGCCAGTCAGATATTTTCGATCTTACCGTTGCAGACGTATTCGCAAGACCGGATACGGCCATGGGATACGAAGCAGCTCGCATGGCTTTGGAGAATGAAAATTACCAGGATGGAAACTTCGGAGCAGGCTGCGGCGCTACCGTTGGCAAGATCTGCGGCATGGAGCGCTGCATGAAGACCGGGATCGGAAGCTATGCCCTGCAGGAGGGCGAACTCATCGTCGGAGCTGTCGTCGTCGTGAACGCTTTTGGCGACGTGTACGATCACGAGACGGGGCAAAAGATCGCCGGTGTCCTCAACGAAAACCTGGACGGATTCGATGACGCCGAGAAGATTTTGCTTCAGAAGATCGGGGAGGTCAGAGATAAGTTCACGGGCAACACGACAATAGGGGCCATCATCACGAACGCCGGATTCGATAAGGTGAAACTGGGCAAGATCGCAGCCATGGGGCAGAATGGACTTGCCAGAACCATAAGACCGGTGCATTCCACAGCAGATGGAGATACGGTCTATGCGCTTTCTGTGGGAGAACTGGAGGCGGATATCGATGCGATCGGGACCCTTGCTACGGAAGTGATGTGCAGAGCCATCCGGAACGCAGTGAACCATGCGGATTCTGCATATGGATACCCATCTGCTGGAGATCTGTAAGTTTAGTTCTTGTAGCATATAGTGAACATATGTTAAAATACAAAAGTTATGATTCAATTCAACGAGACAGGTGATATCATCTGTCTCTGTTTATGACTAAAAAAAGCCTAGTGTTTTAGTAGGCTAGCATCTAAGGAGCACTATTATGATTTACAACAACGTACTGGAAGCCATTGGGAAGACTCCTATCGTGAGACTGAACAAAATGGTAGAGCCGGGCAGCGCAGAAGTCCTGGTGAAGTTCGAAGGACTGAACGTGGGTGGATCCATCAAGACAAGGACTGCCTATAACATGATCTGTCAGGCAGAGAAGGAGGGTATACTCAAACCGGATTCCATCATTGTAGAGCCCACAAGCGGTAACCAGGGCATAGGCCTTGCACTTGTAGGCGCAGTGAAAGGTTACAGGACCATCATCGTTCTTCCTGACTCCGTAAGTGAAGAGAGAAGCAAACTGATCCGTCACTACGGGGCAGAAGTCATGAAGATACACGATGCGGGAGATATCGGAGCATGCATCGACGAGTGCCTTCAGACAGCACTCAAGATGGCTGAAAAGGATCCGAAGGTTTTCGTTCCGCAGCAGTTCGAAAATCCAAACAACGTTCTCGCACATAAGAAGCACACCGCTTTGGAAATCATGGAACAGGTGGCAGGTCCGATCCACGGATTCTGTTCCGGCGTAGGTACTGGCGGAACACTGACTGGTATTGGAGAAGTTCTGGCAGCGCAGTATCCGGACATCAAGATCTGGGCCGTGGAGCCTGAGAACGCAGCGATCCTGGCGGGCGGAACCATCGGGACGCACCTGCAGATGGGTATCGGTGACGGCGTGATCCCTGATATCCTCAACCAGAACATATATGACGATATCTACATCGTTACCGATGCAGAAGCCCTTGAAACAGCGAAGAGGCTTGCAAGAGAAGAAGGTCTCATGTGCGGTATCTCAAGTGGTACGAACGTAGCGGCAGCACTTAAGCTGGCGAAGCAGCTGGGCGAAGGTAAGACTGTTGTCACCGTGCTCCCGGATACGGCAGAAAGATACTTCTCAACACCGCTTTTTGGAGAATAAACAGAAATATGGAGGTGTCCGATGGGAAGACCGAAGATAAAAATCACGCTGGTAGAACAGAAGGGTCCCGACAAGTGCCACAGAGGGATCAATGAGATCGGCAGGTCCTGGGATTACGATACGGACAGGGGAGACTTCTGCCCGATGGCGATGCACTCCCTGTTTCCTATGATAGACATCCTTCGTTTCGGCGGCGAACCACCCGTATCACGTTTTGGAGATCACAGGTTCTGCTGTCCTGACGCAGGCGTGATCAACATTTTCAAGATAGAGACTGTCGAGGAGGAATAGCATCATGAAGAGTTTAGTGACATACTTTACTGCAAGTGCAGGTGGAAGGACGAAGAAACTGGCAAATACACTCGCAAAGGCTGCAGGGGCAGATCTCTTCGAGATCGTGCCAGAAAAACCGTATACGGCAGCTGACATCAAGTGGACAAACCCGCTGTCCCGCT
>CAMNNV010000174.1 GCA_946546075.1 uncultured Bacillota bacterium
AGCGAACGGGCGATTCCGACACGCTGCCTCTGTCCTCCCGAAAACTCGTGCGCATATCTGGCCGCGTGCTCAGAGTTAAGCCCTACATGTTCCATAAGCTCCAGGATCTTATCCCGGCGCTCCTGTTCGGACTTGTACATGTGATGCACATCCAGCGGCTCTCCGATGATATCCGCGACAGTCATGCGGGGATCCAGGGAAGAGTATGGGTCCTGGAAGACCATAGTAGCTTTTTTCCTGAATTCCTCAATGTCCTTGGCGGTCTTAATGGACTTTCCTCTGTAAATGATCTCTCCCGCTGTGGGCTTATACAGGTGAAGGATCGTTCTGCCGGCCGTCGTCTTGCCGCATCCGGACTCTCCTACAAGTCCAAGGGTCTCTCCTTCCCTGATCGTAAAGGAGATGTCGTCTACCGCCTTAAGAGGGATAGACTTAAAGAACCCGGCGTTGATATTGAAATACTGCTTCAGATTTCTGACCTCGATGAGAGGCTGTTCGCTTGTCTTATTCGTGCTCATTCGCCTTTCACCGCCTTCCTTACATTCATCCAGCATGCAGCCGAATGGTTTTCATTGATAGTCATCTTCTCACAGTGCTCTCTCATACAGATCTTCATCGCGTTGTCACAGCGAGGTGCGAAAGGGCATCCCTTAGGCATGTTGAGCAGGTCGATCGGCGTACCCGAAATGGGCTCCAGCCTGTCTCCGCTGTCATCAGCAGTGGGGATCGAGCGAAGCAGACCCTTTGTGTACTCGTGGCAGGGATTGTAGAAGATCTCATCCGCCGTTCCCTGTTCGCAGATGCCTCCGGCATACATGACGATGACTTCATCGCACAGCTGCGCGACAACTCCAAGGTCATGGGTGATCATAATGATCGCCATTCCGATCTTGCTCTGGATATCTTTCATAAGTTCCAGAATACCGGCCTGGATCGTAACGTCCAGTGCGGTCGTAGGCTCGTCCGCGATCAGGATATCGGGCTCACAGGCCAGTGCCATTGCGATCATGACCCTCTGTCTCATACCGCCCGACAGCTCATGAGGATACTGTTTCATACGCTTCTCGGGATCATTGACATTGACCAGCCTGAGCATTTCTACAGCTCTGTCCCAGGACTGCTGTTTATCTCTGTCTGTGTGAAGATGGATCGCCTCCATAAGCTGCTGCCCGATCGTATAGGTAGGGTTAAGGCTTGTCATCGGATCCTGAAAGATGATGGAGATCCTGTTTCCTCTTACTTCCTTCAAAACCTTTTCGCCCGCTCCTACAAGTTCCTGACCGTCCAATTTGATGGACCCGGATACGATTTTGCCCGCTGCTGCCAGGATCTGCATGATCGAATAAGCAGTGACAGACTTGCCGGAGCCTGATTCTCCGACGATCCCCAATATTTTGCCCCTCTCCAGTGTGAAGGAAACACCGTTTACGGCACGGACTTCTCCCGCATCTGTAAAGAAGGAAGTGTGAAGGTCTTTTACTTCTAATAATGCCATTATCATTTCCTCCTTTAACTATTCAACTTCGGATCAAACGCGTCGCGAAGGCCATCGCCGAACAGGTTCAGTGAGAGAACGATCAGCGAGATCACGATCGCGGGAATGACCAGACGATAGGGATAGGAACTGAGGCCGTTCAGCGCATCCGACGCCAGCGAACCCAGCGAAGGCATAGGCGCGTTGACGCCCAGTCCGAGGAAGGACAGATAACTCTCTGTAAAAATAGCGCTCGGGATCTGCAGTGCTGTCGAAATAACGATGACAGATATGCAGTTCGGGATCAGGTGCTTTCTGATGACCCAGCTGCCCTTGGCGCCTGCAGCCTGTGCCGCCAGAACATATTCCTGCTCTCTGAGGGACAGGATCTGTCCTCTGACCAGTCTCGCCATGGAGACCCAGTACAGCAGCGCGAAAATAATAAACAGGGATATGATATTTGATCCGATCTTGGCAAGCGGAGTGCCTTCCAGCGCTGTGCCCAGCCGCATCTTCATGACCGAGGCCAACAGGATGACCATCAGCATGTCAGGCAGGGAGTAGATGATATCCACGATTCTCATGATCACGATATCCACGGTACCTCCTGCGTATCCTGAGATCGAGCCCACCAAAAGGCCGATCACAAGGACGATGATACTGGCAAAAAAGCCGACTGCAAGCGAGATCCTCGTTCCGTAGACAACACGGATAAAGTAGTCACGGCCGCTGGCGTCCGTTCCGAAGACGTGAGGGAATACGGATTCCCCTGCCGCAATACGGGCCTGCTCACTCGCCGAGTATTCAAAAGGCTTAAGATTGTTGAAGGAAGCGTCCACAGGCTGGCCGGGCTGCATTCCAAGCATGGCTTCATATTTATAAGGCCAGAACATCGGCACAAAGATCGCCGAGAGCGTGATGATCAGAATGATAAAGAAACTGACCATTGCCACCTTGTTCTTTTTGAGGCGGCGGATACCGTCCTTGAACGCGGTCGTAGAAGGACGCATCTGTACCATATACTCTTTTTCTTCTTCGGTTGCAGGAATGAAATCATCCAGATTCACCTGCATACTCAGATGTTTGATATTATCGTTCACTTCTCCTGTCCTCCGTCATTCCAGATTGATCCTGGGATCCACACCCTTGTACATAATATCACT
>CAMNNV010000175.1 GCA_946546075.1 uncultured Bacillota bacterium
GTGCGCACTCTGATCAATTTCATCAAGGTGGGCAAGATGAGAGAAGAGGAAGGCTTATCGACGGCCACCATGTCCTACCATCTCGTCTTCACCGGCAATCCGGGCACCGGCAAGACCACCATCGCGCGCATGCTGGGCGGCATCTATAACAAGATGGGGCTCCTCAAGAAAGGGCAGCTCATCGAGGCAGACCGAAGCAGCCTGGTGGCAGGTTATGCAGGCCAGACAGCCATCAAGACACAGGAAGTCATACAGTCCGCACTGGGCGGCGTTCTTTTCATCGACGAGGCCTATGCTCTCAATAATGACGAGCAGGATGCCTTCGGTAAGGAAGCCATCGAGACCATCCTCAAGGGGATGGAGGATCACCGCGACGAGCTGGTGGTCATCGTTGCAGGCTATACGGATCTGATGCATAAGTTCATGGATTCCAACCCTGGACTTTCTTCCAGATTCGGCAAATATTTCGAGTTCCCGGACTACACGGGAGAAGAGATGGACGCCATATTCGACGGGTTCTGCAAGAAGAACGGATACGTGATGGATGAGGATCTGAGCGGCTATCTGGCGGGAGAATTCGAACGGCTTCGTGCAGAGAAGCAGGAGAACTTCGGTAACGCCCGTACCGTGAGGAACGTCTTCGAAAAAGCCATCGCAAACCACGCCAACCGCGTGGCCACCCTCGAAGATCCCGACAAGCACACCCTGGAGCTGCTGACAAAGGAAGACATCGCAGCAGCCATCGAGACAGAATCCGAAAACAATTATTCTAAGGAATAAAAAGAAAAATGAGGAGGACCAGGTCCTCCTCATTTATTATTTTCAAATGACTTATTCTTTTAATGTCTTCATCGTCGGGAAGAGCAGCACGTCTCTGATGGCAGGGCTGTCTGTGAGGAGCATCACGAGACGGTCGATACCGTATCCGATACCTCCTGTAGGCGGCATGCCGATCTCCAGAGCGTTCAGGAAGTCTTCGTCTGTGTGGTTCGCTTCCTCATCTCCCGCTTCAAATGCTGCATCCTGAGCAGCGAAACGTTCTCTCTGATCGATCGGGTCGTTCAGCTCTGAGTATGCGTTGCACATCTCCCATGAATTGATGAACAGCTCGAATCTCTCTACCTTCGTCGGATCATCCGGCTTCTTCTTCGTAAGTGGTGAGATAGCGAGAGGATGATCGGTTACGAATACAGGCTGGATCAGGTTCTCTTCGCAGTACTCTTCGAAGAATGCACTTACGATCTCACCCTTGCCGTGGTAATCTTCGTATTCGATCTCGTGCTCGTCTGCCAGAGCCTTTGCTTCTTCATCCGTCTCCACCTGATCGAAGTCAATGCCCGTGAACTTCTTGATGCACTCGTTCATCGTGATGCGCTCGAACGGTTTGCCCAGATCGATCTCGATGCCGTTGTAGCTGATGAGTGTCGTTCCGCATACCTTCTCTGCCAGATACCGGAACATATCCTCGGTCAGATCCATCATGCCTTCGTAATCGGTATATGCCTGATACAGCTCCATGAGCGTGAACTCAGGGTTATGTCTCGTATCAACGCCTTCGTTTCTGAATACTCTTCCGATCTCGTATACTCTCTCGAGGCCACCGACGATGAGTCTCTTGAGGTACAGTTCCAGTGAGATCCTCAGCTTGACGTCTTCATCAAGTGCGTTGTAGTGGGTATCAAATGGTCTGGCAGCTGCGCCGCCTGCATTCGATACCAGCATCGGAGTCTCCACTTCCATGAAGTCTCTGTCGTCCAGGAAGTTTCTGATCTCCTTGATGATCTTTGATCTCTTCAGGAAAGTCTCCTTGGATTCCTGGTTCATGATGAGGTCAACGTATCTCTGTCTGTATCTGAGATCTGTATTGGTGAGTCCATGGAACTTCTCAGGAAGGATCTGAAGGCTCTTCGTCATCAGTGTAAGTTCTGATGCGTGGATGGAGATCTCCCCTGTCTTCGTCTTGAACACAGTTCCTCTGACGCCTACGATATCGCCGACATCGTATTTCTTGAATGCCTTGTATTCTTCCTGGCCAACTTCATCTCTTGCAACGTATACCTGGATGTTTCCCTGAACGTCCTGGATATTACAGAATGAAGCCTTGCCCATGATCCTCTTTGACATCATCCTTCCAGCTACCTGGACTTCTTTGCCTTCCAGTTCATCGTAATTGTCTTTGATCTGCTGGCTGTGATGCGTCTGATCATATTTCGTAATAACAAAAGGATCCTTGCCTTCTGCCTGAAGTTCTGCCAGCTTATCTCTTCTCACTCTTCTGAGCTGGTTGAGATCCTGCTGCTGAGCTCCCCCCTGCTTGTTTCTGTTATCTTCTGACATCTCGTCTCCTGTCTGCTTATTTATCTTGCAATATTGACTATTTCGTACTTGATGAATCCGTCAGGTACTTCCACATCTACCACGTCACCGATCTTGTGACCGAGAAGTGTCTTGCCGACTGCAGATTCATTTGAGATCTTGCCGTTGAAAGGATCGGATTCTGTTGCACCTACGATGGTGTAGACTTCTTCTTCTCCGAGATCCAGATCTTTGACTGTGATCGTAAGGCCGACGCTTACCACATCACCCTTCATATCTTCTTCGCTGATGATCCTTGCCTTCTTGAGCATCTGATCGAG
>CAMNNV010000176.1 GCA_946546075.1 uncultured Bacillota bacterium
TGTTCATGGACTGTCCGTATATCCTCAGCACCGGCAGGAACAGCATCGCGATGAGTACTGCTACTGCGGCTACTACCACCAGAGTATTGGTGGTACTCATGATAGACTTGCGTAGCCTGTCTCTGTAGGAAACTGATTCATATGCAGATCGGATATCTTCGGTTGCGGGAAGCTCTGTCAGTAGTTCATTCTTCTCTGGAAGTTCTCTTGACATACTGCCTCCTGATGTTCTCTAGATAGATCCTGGCTGCCTTCTCGGCCTCATCGAAGATATTCGTCACCTGAAGAGATGCCTGAGCGATGGATCCCACCTTGCTAAGCTCAAACTCTCTCTTCTCAAGCTGCGCCTCGAGCTCTGCTACTCTGGCTCTGAGTGTGTCGATTTCTTCACCCTGCCTGAGCATGATCTCAAGGATATCTTTTTTCTTCATTTTGAGAAGTTCTTTGTCCTTGCTGACTTCTGTCTGCTCGGACTCGATATCTAGATTTCGCTTCTTCTTGATGTCCAATTTCATACAGCTCTCTGATCCTGATACGCCGGCAAAAACCGACTACAAAAAACTAGTTTCCCACTCTGGAATAATTCTAAACTGATTTCATTTTCCGGTCAATATTCCTATGTGTTATTTTTGTTAAAAACGTTGAAATTTGAACATTTATTCAAGTTTTCTCATGAGCCAACATACGACATATTGTGCTCCACAAAAGGCAATATTTAGACGAGAATTTAGAAACCCCTTTTTCGCGAATTGTTAGTCCATTTATTCAAAAAACAAGGCAGAATAAGTGAACATTCGCTCACATTAATCATAGGACAAAAATGACATTTCGTCAATAACATGTCCCGATGTATACAATTAGTATTATGGCACTAATCACACAAATAAACAATAGAGAAACCGCCGGCAAAGCCGGCGGTTTCCCTTTGTAAATATAAGCCTAAGTGTAGTTGACGCTTAGTCGTATTTCTGTCTGAGAGTGATTTCCTTAGCCTGTCTGCCTTCCTTCCAAGTGATCTCGCCCGGAGTGATGCAGTCCTTAACAGGACATACGTTGAGGCAGAGGTGACATCCTACGCAGTTGTCATTCAGCTCAGGTCTTCTCTTATCTTCGATCCAGTCGATTGCCTGGTGACCACCATCGTAGCAGGAGATGTAGCATCTTCCGCATCCTACGCACTTCTCATCGTCGAACTTAGGCAGGATCTTGAAGTCACGGTTCAGGTCTTCAGCAGGGATGATGTTGTCCAGAGCGCATCCTACGAACTCGTCCAGGTTGTTGTAGCCCTTCTGAGCCATGAAGTGCTGCAGACCATTGCACATATCTTCTACGATTCTGTAGCCGTACTGCATGATAGCTGTAGTAACCTGCAGGTTTCTGCAGCCCAGTGCCAGGAACTCTGCTGCGTCTCTCCAAGTTTCGATACCACCGATACCTGATACTTCAGTCTTACCGATGACTTCGTCCTGGAGCAGGTTGCAGATAAATCTCAGAGCGATTGGCTTAACAGCAGCTCCGGAGTAACCTGAAATGGATGATTTACCATCTACTACAGGCATACCTACGTTGTTCTCGAAGTCGATGTTTGTGATGGACTTTATCGTGTTGATTGTTGAAACGCCTGCTGCGCCGCCTTCGAGGGCTGCTCTTGCAGGGATCTCCATCGTAGTGATGTTAGGTGTCATCTTAGCGATGAACGGGATCTTCGTTGTGCTTGATACTGCTTCGCAGTACTTCTTAACCAGTTCAGGGTTAGTACCAACGTCGGAACCCATTGCATGGCTTGTCATCTGAGGACATGAGAAGTTACCTTCGATCATTGGTGCGCCCAGTTCGTCGCACATCTTCGCTAATTCTTTCCATTCTTCAACGGATGAACCCATGATGGAAGGAATAACAACGTGATCAGGATAATCCTTCTTCAGTTTGTACATGTTTTCGAAGTTCAGCTCAGTCGGTTTGTCTGAGATCTGCTCCATGTTCTTGAAGCCGACCCAAGGGAGACCTTCCTTGTTGACCTGGTCGAATCTAGGTGAGCATTCGTCAGCTACGAAGATACCTACTGTCTTGTAGAATACTCCAGCCCAGCCTGTTTCGAAGCACTTAGCAACCATGTCATAGTTACTGCCTACCGGAGATGATGAAAGGCAGAACGGGTTCTGGAATTTAGTTCCCATATAGGTGATTGATAAATCCTTATTAATTGCCATTCTATTTCACTCCTTTCTTCTCAAGGTACTGTGCGATGGAGAAGGCTGCTACCTTACCAGCTGCAACCGCCTCAACAACAGTCTTGCCGCCGTTTACGATGTCGCCTGCGGAGAAGAATTTCTCGTTGCTTGTAACACCGTTCTCAGCTGCGATCGTCTTCTTGTCAGTCAGATCTACAGGTGCGAATGCGCTTACATCCTCAGCCTTCTGACCAGTTGCGAATACGATAGTGTCAGCGCTCAGAGTCAGCTTAGCTGCCTCGTCTCTGAATCCCTTGAAGTTAACAGCTTCTACTTTGCCGTCTCCTACGATGGAGTCAGGAGCCATTCCTGTTGTAATGCCGATACCTAATGAAAGAGCGTACTGGAATTCGTTAAGGTTACCAGGAGCTTCTTCGAT
>CAMNNV010000177.1 GCA_946546075.1 uncultured Bacillota bacterium
TCGAGTCCATCAGCCATGCGAAGTCAGCAGGAGTACCGATCATCGTTGCCATCAACAAGATGGATAAACCGGGTGCGAACCCTGATATCGTCAAGAAAGACCTGGCAGAGCAGGGCGTTCTCGTAGAAGACTGGGGCGGAGACGTGATCTGCGTACCGGTATCCGCAAAGACAGGCGAAGGTATCACGAACCTTCTGGAAATGATCCTTCTCCAGGCAGAAGTACTGGAACTCAAGGCCAACCCGAACAGACTGGCCATGGGTACTGTACTGGAAGCCAGACTTGATAAGGCAAAGGGTCCTGTAGCAAGTCTTCTGGTGCTCAACGGTACACTGAAGTCCGGCAAGAGCATCGTAGCAGGAACATGCTCCGGCAAGATCAGGCTCATGACGAACGACAAGGGCGAGAAGATCCGTACGGCAGGTCCTGCAACGGCAGTAGAAGTCCTGGGACTTACTGATGTTCCACAGGCCGGCGACATCTTCAACGCTGTTAAGAACGACAGAGTGGCAAGAGAGATCGCAGAAAACAGAGCCGAGAAGCAGAGAGAAGAAGTGCTGGCCAGAAACTCCAGTACGACTTTGGAAGAACTCTTCAGCCAGATCCAGAAGGGCGAAGTCAAGGAACTCAACCTCATCATCAAGGCAGACGTACAGGGTTCCGTCGGCGCTATCGTTTCATCACTGGAGAAGCTGTCCAATGACGAAGTCAGAGTCAAGATCGTACATACCGGCGTAGGTACGGTAAACGAATCAGATATCATGCTGGCAGGCACTTCAAACGCCATCATCATCGGATTCAACGTCAGACCTTCCGCTGCTGTAACAAGCATGGCAGAAAGAGACGGTATCCAGATCAGAACATACAGAGTCATCTACGACATCATCGATGACGTGGAGAACGCTATGAAGGGTATGCTGGATCCTGAATTCAAGGAAGTCGTTCTCGGAACTGTTGAGATCAGAACGACATTCAAGGTTCCTGGCGTCGGCATCATCGGCGGTGCTTACGTAACGAACGGTAAGGTCGTTAGAAATGAACAGATACGCCTTGTAAGAGACGGCATCGTTATCCACGAAGGTAAGATCTCTTCACTCAAGAGATTCAAGGATGACGCGAAGGAAGTCACACAGGGCTATGAATGCGGTATAGGAATCGAGAAGTACAACGATATCAAAGAAGGCGATATCATCGAGTGCTTCACTATGGAAGAAGTTGAGAGGAACTAATATAAATGGCGAAAGGTTACAGACAGGGACGCCTCGGAGAGGAGATCAGACGCGTTATCAGCGATCTTCTCATCCGCGGTCTCAAAGATCCCAGATTGTCTCCTATGGTCAGTATCACAGATGTTGAAGTAACAAGTGACGGCAGCTATGCCACTTGTTATTTCACTGTTCTGGGTATGGGCTCAGATGAAGAAAAAGAAACGCAGATCCAGGAGACTCTCGAGGCTTTTGGAAGAGCGAAGGGCTTCATCCGAAACGAGATCAGTCACAGCATCAAACTGAGACATACTCCGGAGCTGATATTCAAAGTGGACAGATCTATGGAGTACGGAAGACATATTTCAGGGATCATCGATTCCCTGGACATCAAACACGACGAAGAGGAAGAAACAGAAAATGAAGAATAACGCTTCTTTGAGGCATATCGGGGAAGTTTTGCTTGAGGCTGCCAATATTCTCATCTTCCCGCACATCTCTCCGGATGGAGACGCTCTGGGCTCATCCATAGCCCTTTGCAGCGCTTTGCGGCAGGAAGGTAAGGATTGTTTTGTGCTGCTGGAAGACAGGATCCCTGAATACATCAGTTTCCTGGATCATGAATACTGCACGAGGGATCAGGATGTTTTTGAGACGGTCGACACCGTGATCTGTGTGGACTGCAGCGAAGAAAACCGCATCCCCGAAAGACTCGAGCTCTACAAAAATGCGCGCATGAGACTTTGCATCGACCATCACATCAACCAGGATGGCTTCGGCGACCTGTACTACATCAACGAGGGTGTGGCGGCAACGGCCGAACTGATCTATACGCTGATCCGCGAGATGGGATGGAAGCTGGATGATGTATCGGCAACGGCTCTCTACACAGGTATCGTGACGGATACGGGCAGTTTCCAGTACTCGAATACGACGCCGGAGACCCATATCATCGCAGCCCGTCTGATCACAGAAGGAGTTAACGTAAATGATATTTCGGTAAAGTTATTCCAGAACGTAGCCCTCTCTCAGGCGAAGGCAGAATCCAAGATCATGAGCAATATGGTGCTGTTTGCGGAGGGCAAAGCGGCGATTTCCTATATCACAAAGGAAGAGCTGGCGGCTCTCGATGCGTCGGTTGACGACACAGAGAGCGCCATCGACATGCTGAGGAACATCAGAGGCGTCGAGATCGCAGCGTTTCTCAAAGAAAAGGACGACGGCATCAAGGTCAGTCTCAGGGCGAAGACAGACGGCAATGTCCAGCAGATCGCCAAAGCATTCGGAGGCGGAGGCCACAAGAAGGCAGCCGGATTCACTCTGGAAGGAGAACTGGACAAAGTCCTTGCCATGACGAAGGATGCCATCACATCTTCTATGGAGGGCGAGACGGCATGAGAGATG
>CAMNNV010000178.1 GCA_946546075.1 uncultured Bacillota bacterium
AAAAGGATGAAAACACCCTGACGGGAAGGACAGAGGGCTTCAAGCTCGTGGATTTCCCGGGGGACAGTTCATATATAGGTAAGATCATAGATGTAGAGATCACGGAAGGCAAGACCTTCAGCCTCAAGGGAAGGATCAAGGAATAGACTTTACAGGATATCTTAGTAAGAAGGTGATAGATATGAAAGCATATAAGAGCGCCGCTCCTGCAAGTGAAGCGGACAGGAAGGCCCTGCAGGAGACGGTCAGCCAGATGATCGAAGAAGTAAGAGCACGCGGTGATGAGGCATTGCGGGAATACAATGCCAGATTCGATGACTGCCACAGGGAT
Organism: uncultured Bacillota bacterium; assembly: GCA_946546075.1. Taxonomy (GTDB): domain Bacteria; phylum Bacillota; class Clostridia; order Peptostreptococcales; family Anaerovoracaceae; genus Lentihominibacter. Next base: position 332 of record CAMNNV010000178.1, read on the forward strand.
TCTCTGCGCATATCACAAGAAGAGATACAGCAGGCATATGACTCCCTCACAAAGGAAGAAGTGGAGGACATCAAAGCGGCCGCTGCCAACATCCGGGCCTTCGCAGAAGCTCAGAAAGCATCCATCGGAGAGGTGAAGGACTTTTCACCGCAGCCGGGGATCATACTGGGTCACAGGGCGATTCCTGTGGATTCCTGCTGCTGCTACGTGCCGGGAGGCGGGTATCCGCTCTACTCGACGGCGCTCATGCTGGGGATACCGGCGAAGGTAGCAGGTGTGGGAAGGATCGCTGCATGTTCTCCTGTGATCAAGGGAACAGACAGGATCCACCCGAAGACGCTCGTCGCCATGGATATCGCAGGAGTCGATGAGATCTATGCAGTGGGAGGAGCCCAGGCAGTAGCCGCATTCTCCTACGGAACAGATCAGATCAGTCCGGTAAACCTGATCGTAGGTCCCGGAAACAGTTTCGTCACGGAAGCCAAGAGACAGTGCTATGGCAAAGTGGGGATCGATTTCGTCGCAGGACCAAGTGAAGTACTAGTAATCGCAGACGGGCAGGCAGATGCCGAGATCATCGCGGCAGACCTGCTGGCGCAGTCTGAGCATGACAGGGTTGCAAAAGGAATCGTAGTGACGACAGACGAGAGTCTGGCTGCGGAAATAAAGAAGGCTGTCGAGGAACAGCTGGAGACCCTCGAAACATCCGATATCGCCCGGATCTCCTGGGAAAACAGGGGAGAAATACTCATCGCGGACACTTTGGAGGAAGCAGTAGAATACGCAAACAGTTATGCTCCCGAGCATCTGGAAGTGAACGTGAGAGAAGACAGAATCAAAGATGTGACAGAAGCCCTGAGGAATTACGGTTCCCTCTTCATCGGAGGAAACACGGCAGAGGTCTTCGGGGATTATGCGTCGGGAACCAACCACACACTTCCGACTCTTGGCGCCGCAAGGTACACAGGAGGCGTATGGGTGGGGACATTTACGAAGATCTGTACATACCAGTCCATGGATCCCGAGGCTATGATGGGCATAGCACCACTGGTCTCAAGGCTGGCCAGAGGCGAAGGATTGATAGGCCACGCCAGAGCAGCCGAGATCAGGATCGGAAAGAACGAAGGCGAATAAATGAATATCAAACAGATCGCGAAAAAAGCGGGCGTGTCAGTAGCGACCGTTTCCCGCGTTATGAACCATCCGGAGAACGTGGCGGAACACACGAGAGAAAAGATCCGGAAGGTCATGGAAGAGGAAGGGTACAAGCCGAACTGGTTCGCGCAGGGTCTTAACTTCAACAAGACCATGACCATAGGGCTTATCGTCCCGCACATCCTGAACCAGATGTATATGGAGATCGCAAAGGGTGTGGAGGACGTCGTGCTTGCCAAGGGTTACATCACATTCATCGGTAACGGTGAGATGAACCCGAAGACAGAGCGTGAATATCTGGATCAGCTGATCCAGAGAAAAGTTGACGGTATCATCATCATATTTTCATCGCTGGAATCTGATGAACTCGCAAGGCTGGAAAAAAACGATATCCCACTCGTACTGATCGGTGCCAACAGGGATGCCCCCGAGTTCAATATGGTAAAGGTAGACGCAAAGATCGCAGCGGAAACTATGGTGAAGCATCTTCTCGGGTGCGGACATAAAAGAATCGCATTCCTCATGGGAAGCGACCCGAGAGAAGAAAATGAGGACATGTACGACGGCTACTGCAGAGGACTGAGGTCTGCAGGGATCCGGCCGGATGAGGACATGGTCATCAAAGTAGACAATTCTATCGAAGGTGGCTATCAGGGAACAAAAAAGCTGCTGAGTATCACGAGACCTGAAGCCATTTATGCAGCAAACGACAATATTGCATTCGGAGCGCTGGATGCCCTGAAGGAATCGGGGATAAGCGTTCCTGATGAGGTAGCCCTGGCGGGATTCGGCAACTACAGGATGTCCAACATGGTGGAACCGAAACTTACGACATCAGAAGTGCCGTATCACAAGATGGGCGTGTATGGAGCAAGACTTCTCATGGATATCATTGAGACGCAGGACAAGGAAGAATTCGACACCAGGATGATAACACTCCAGAGCAAACTGAAAGTAAGAAAGTCATGCGGCCATAACGAAAGAATTGGGGAGATGTTCTAATGTTTAAAACTGATTTTGTCGGAATAGAATTAAAAAATCCGGTCATTGTTGCAGCCGGACCATGGTGTCGTGACGGCAAGTCGCT
>CAMNNV010000179.1 GCA_946546075.1 uncultured Bacillota bacterium
ACAAAGCAGTTCGGGTCCGATATCCTGCTTTTAAAATATTAAAACCAAAGGAGAATCAAATGAATATCATCAAACGTGAACTGGAGGATTACCGCGTCCTTTTGCGCAATATCCCCAGTCTTGTCATCACTCTTTTCATCGTGAGCGTCATCATGATGAATCTTCTGGCAAATAAGGAATTTATTTCAGTCCGCTATCTGGCGCTCGACTGCGGCTTTGCCCTCAGTTGGGTGAGTTTCCTGTGTATGGACATGATCTGCAAACGGTTCGGTCCTAAGGCAGCAGCGAAGGTATCCATCCTCGCCATGGCTGTCAATCTTTGCGTGTGCATGATCTTCTGGCTTCTCTGCCAGAGTCCGGGCATGTGGGGAGAGTTCTACACCACAGGAAACATGGAGGTCAATGACGCCCTCAATGCCACATTCGGCGGCAGCTGGTACGTGGTGCTGGGAAGCAGTACCGCCATGGTATGCGCGGCCATCACCAATTCCTTCATCAACCAGACCGTGGCAAGCCGCATGAAATCCGACGGATTCGGAGCCTTCGCGGCACGTTCCTATGTATCTACCGGTATCGCTCAGTTCGTAGACAACCTGGTATTTGCCACCATCGTATCCCTGCACTTCTTTGGATGGACATGGACGCAGGTGATCATATGCTCCATAACAGGAGCCGTGATGGAACTTCTCTGCGAAGTCGTATTCAGCCCTGTTGGCTACCGCGTAAGCAAAGGCTGGGAGAAGGAGAAGGTAGGCGAAGGATATCTCGACTACAGAAGGAGCCTCAAGACGGCGAAGCAGGGGGCATAGGATATGATCGTACTGATATCGGGAGCATCCGGCGGCATCGGAAGCGCAACAGCAGAACTGTTTCTGGAGAGGGGACATGAAGTCCACGGATTCGATGTGCTGCCGGCTTCTATAGAAGATGAGAATTACACCCACCACATCGGTGACGTGTGCGACGAAGAGACTTACCCGGATCTTTTGCCTGAGGTCCTGGTAAACTGCGCAGGTGTCCAGGAATCGGGAAGGGACATCGAGATCAATCTTTCGGGAGTGATCCGGTTCACCGAGATGTTCGCCGTAGCCAATGAGAACATCAAGTCCGTTGTGAATATGAGTTCTGCCAGCGCGCAGACAGGCTCGGAGTTCCCGCACTACGCAGCGAGCAAGGGCGGCCTTTCCACATATACGAAAAACGTGGCGCTCAGACTCGCCCCGCGGGCCATTTGCAACAGCATCGATGCCGGAGGCGTGACCACGGAACTCAACAGGCCTGTCATGGACGATCCGGAGCTTTGGGAGCAGATCATGGAGCTGACACCGCTGAAGAGATGGGCCAGTCCTCGTGAGATCGCGGAATGGATCTATTTCGTGGGCGTGACGAACCGTTTCATGACGGGACAGAACCTTCTGATCGACGGCGGAGAGGCGGGAAATGCCAAGTTTGTCTGGAAGGAATAGAAGGCATTTTTTGCACGTGAAAATAAACATTGCATTGCAATATGTTTCATGGTAATATATCGAATTAGATGAGTACCTGTGACTTAGCCAGATGAGTCTCCGACGCCGGCTCGGTTTCAGGTGTATGTGATAGAAATAGGAGGAAATAATAATGATCACAGCAGAGAAAAAAGCAGAAATCATCAAAGAGTATCAGCTCAAGGAAGGCGACACAGGTTCCCCTGAAGTACAGGTAGCTATCCTGACTTACAGAATCAACGACCTGAATGAACACCTGAAGATCCACAAGAAGGACCACCACTCCAGAAGAGGACTTCTGAAGATGGTAGGACAGAGAAGAAACCTTCTCGGATATCTGAAGGAAAAGGATCTGGAGAGATACAGAAGCCTTATTGCAAGACTTGGCTTGAGAAAGTAATAGTTACGGGTTTTAGGCGAGGGTCACCCCTCGCCTACATTTATGTATGATAGAAGTAAGAATAAACAGGAGGTAGTTGTTTATTATGAGGTACACTGATTACAGAACATTCAAGACAGCCATCGGCGGCAAGCTCATGGAACTGGAAATCGGCAAGGTATGCGAACTGGCAAACGGCCAGGTAATGGTCAAGTACGGTGACACTGTTGTCAACGTAACAGCATGCGCATCAAAAGAGCCGAGACCTGACATCGACTTTTTCCCGCTTAGCTGCGACTATGAAGAGAAGATGTACGCAGCAGGCAAGATTCCTGGCGGATTCATCAAGAGAGAAGGAAGACCAAGCGAGAGAGCGATCCTTTGCTCAAGACTCATGGACAGACCGCTCAGACCACTTTTCCCGAAAGGCTTCTTCAATGATGTACAGGTCGTTGCAACAGTTATGAGCGTTGACTACGACTGTCCTTCAGATATCGCAGCAATGATTGGATCATCTGTAGCACTGGCTATTTCCGATATCCCATGGGATGGCCCTACAGGATCAGTCAAGGTTGGTATGGTAGACGGAGAGTTCATCATCAACCCTTCACTGGCTCAGAGAGAAAGAAGCACCATCGACATGACAGTCGCTGGTACGAAGGAAGCCATCATGATGGTAGAAGCAGGCGCACAGGAAGTTCCTGAAG
>CAMNNV010000180.1 GCA_946546075.1 uncultured Bacillota bacterium
TACATCCCTTCCTTCAGCCCCTCGATGGAGAGCCGGAACATCGGGAAGACCTTCTCGATCTCGATGAAGGATTCGGACATCCAGGCTGCGTATTCTTCCCGCTCCTGAGGATGCAGCCAGATCGAATGCTTGTAGCGCTCCCGGAACCTTTTGAACCAGGTGAGCCCGTCCACCGTCGGCCCGTAGGAACTACCCACCAGCTCGTACATGGCCATCTCCGCATCTCCCACAAAGATGACGCGGTAGTCTCTCGTGACGTTCCGCAGCACCCAGCTCGTCTCCACCGTATCCTCAGAGTCTATGGAAGGATCCTTATAAAGCTGCCCCTCCAGACAGTTGTGGAAGTAATAGATCTTCAGATCCGTGAATGTATTGGCCTTGTGCAGCGACTGGAAAAGCAGGCTGCATAGCTGCTCGAAAGGCTGCATGGATCCACCGGAATCGATGAGCACCATGACCTTCAACTTGTTCCTTCTCGGAGGCTGCATACGTATGCTCAGGATCCCGCCCTGATCACAGGTATCGTGGATCGTCCCCATGATATCCAGTTCTTCCTCCTGCGTGTTCAGTTTTCTCGAAAGCTCCCGCAGCAGGCGAAACGCCATCTGAAACTGCCTGGACTCTATTGCGCAGTCCGTACGCCAGTCGCGGAACTTCCTGTCTCCCGGAGCATGGATCGCAGAGCGTCCGCCGGATCCCGGCATCGCACCGCCGGTTCCCGGAGCATTCTGATCCCCCGCTGCTCCCGGTGCCGTACCTACAGCTTTTCCCGTAGTTTCCGAAGGAGCCGCAGCACTTTCCCCGAACCTCGCCTGCAGTGCCTCATGCAAAACCTGCGCGCCTGTTCCCGTCCGCTTCATGTACTGCGAAAAGACGTTCTCTACCTCCTCCGGGTGATGGAGTAGTTCTTCCATCTCCCGCCGAAGCTGTTCGCTGGTCACGTTTTTGAAGAACTGATAGAACAACTCCTCGAACTTGTCCAGGTCCGTCTCGCTCTTCACAAGAAGCGTCCTGCAGAGCACGAAAAACCCGCGCACGCTTTGGCCGTGAAGGCCCATACGCATCCCTTCGATGAGGGAAAGCCACTCGTTCAGAGACACTTTCATCCCGCCGGCACGAAGTTTCAGAAGAAAATCCAGAAACATTACCTGAGACCTCCGAAGCCCTTGTTCTTCTTGACCAGATCCAGATCCTCATCCTTCTTGACGAGAAAACCTGCCAGCGGCAGTTCCTGTTTCAGTTTGTCTGTCGGAAGACCGCTGAGAGCCAGAGCATTGATCCAGTCCAGAAGTTCAGATGTGCTCGGCTTTTTCTTCAGCTCGTCGTAGCTGCGCACGAAGAAGAATGCATCCAGCACCTGATCCATGAGTTCCTCCTCAAGATCAGGATAATGTGCCAGTACGATGTCCCTCATGAGTTTCTTATCCGGGAATTCGATGTAGTGGAAAGCGCACCGGCGAAGGAATGCGTCCGGAAGCTCCTTTTCGGCGTTTGATGTGATGACGACGATGGGAGCATGCTTTGCCTTGATGGTCTCGTCCGTCTCCGGGATATAAAATTCCATTCTGTCCAGTTCCCAAAGCAGGTCGTTCGGAAATTCCATGTCGGCCTTGTCGATCTCATCGATGAGGAGCACGCACTGCTCCTCTGCCGTAAACGCCTCTCCGATCTTACCCAGTTTGATATACCGCTTCACATCGTCCACGCCTTCATGACCGAGTTCACTGTCATAGAGCCTGCGGACCACGTCGTACTGATAGAGTCCGTCCTGGGCCTTTGTCGTGGATTTGATGCTCCAGATGATCAGTTTCTTACCGAGGGACTTGGCTATGGCTTCTGCCAGAGCCGTCTTACCTGTCCCCGGCTCGCCTTTGACCAGCAGGGGCTTGCCCATGGAGATCGCGATATTCGTCGTAAGCATGAGATCGTCGTCTACTATATAATCGTCGACACTTTGGAATCTGGTAATGTTTTCACTCATCTATTTCTTGTACCTTTCTGTTTAGGATCAGCTTCCTGACGGAATGAAGCGTGCGATGGCACCGGCAACGTTGCTGAGCGGCATAGTCTGCAGCATTACTTTGCCCGGTCCGCGAACTACTGTATTGAAGAGGCCTTCGCCACCGAGTAACATATTCTTCGCACCTTTGACAGTAACGATATCCATGGAGCATGTGGCATCCATTGCTGCCAGATGGCCGGAATCGATGACGATTTCCTGACCTGCGCCCAGATTATACTCAATAATGCTTCCATCGATCTCGATGAATGCCGTACCGTTTCCCGACAGCTTCTGCATAATGAAACCTTCACCGCCGAAGAGGCCTGCGCCCACCTTTTTCTTAAAGAAAACGCTGAGTTCAACACCTGAAGTCGATGCGAGGAATGCGCTCTTCTGTACTACCAGCGGTTTGTCCGGTGTGACCTCGATGGCTCTTATCTCACCTGGGAACGACGATGCGAATGCGATGAGACCCGCTCCGCCTACTGCTGTATACTTGTTCTGGAACAGCGTATCGCCTGATAATGCTCTTCCGAACATCTTGCCTA
>CAMNNV010000181.1 GCA_946546075.1 uncultured Bacillota bacterium
TTGCAGATAACTACCGGCAGATTGCCGCCTTTGATTTCGTATTTCATAACAGCCTCCTTTCATACTTACTGCTACTTGAATTATACCCCACCAACGGTGATTCTCTCAACTATTTGTTCCCGGACTGGTGTATAATGACGTCACAGGAGGAATGACATGAACGAAACACCAAACATATACGATTTTGAAACGTATGCCAGAAACAACCCTTTCCAGTACCACAATCACGTGGAAATGGTAGAGGTATCGGATGATCACGTCCGGGTCAAAGTCGACCTGGTCCACGAGTCCATGAACCTTCACGGATACGTCCATGGCGGTCTGATCTACTCAATGGCCGACATTTCATGCGGGATACAGTGCCGCACTCAGCCGGGCAATTATGTGACTCAGAGCTGTCACATAAACTACCTTCGCAACACAGACCACGGCACGATCTTTTGCGACACCGAAGTGATCAAAAGAGGCCGGAGCATGGTCATCGTGCACTTCCGCATAACGGATGACGAGGGGCGGCTTCTGGCGGACGGAGTGATCGATTATTTCAGGAGGTAAGAGATGGTAACTTCAACAACGCGGGCATTCGGGAGTCCCTTCCGGTATATCCAGGGGCCCGGAGAGATCGACAGGATCGCAGAATATGCATCGGAGCACGGAAGCAATATCTTCATGCTCATCGATCCATTTCTCTTTGATTCCCTTTATGCAAAGTTTGATGCGCAGTTCGCACACAGCTCGTGCGTTTTCAATGCGGCCGCCTTCGGCGGGGAGTGCACCGAGGCGGAAGTAGCACGCATCAGCGAGCTTGCTTCTGATTCGGGAGCACAGATCATCGCCGGCATCGGCGGAGGCAAAACGCTGGACACAGCCAAACTTGTGGCAGCGGAGAATGGACTGATCTCTTTTATCGTCCCGACTTCGGCATCCACGGATGCTCCCACCAGTTCCCTCTCTGTGGTTTACAGCGAAGAAGGCAAACACCTGTACAGCAAGAGCCACAGGCGCGGTTCCGATCTCATACTCGTGGATTCAAAACTGATCGCGGAGGCTCCTCTCCGCCTGTTCATCGCAGGGATCGGTGATGCCCTCTCCACGTATTACGAAGCTCGCGCAAATGAGCAGTCGGATACTGCCAACTACATCGGCCGCGGCTACCGCAGGACGAGAGCAGCCATGGCCATCGCTGAAGAATGCAGAGATGTACTGTTCCGCGATGCACTGCGGGCAGTGGAAGACCTTCGTGCCGGAGCTCTCACGGAGGCAGTGGAAAATGTGATAGAAGCAAACATACTCCTCAGCGGACTGGGATTCGAGAACACGGGATGTGCGGGAGCACACTCCGTCCACACGGGTATCCACGAAATACCCGGCACGGAGAAGTACTATCACGGTGAGATGGTAGCCTTCGGCATCGTTTTCCAGCTGGTACTGGAAAACGACCGCGAGGATGAACTGGACGAGGTCATGGACCTTCTGACGACTTTGGATCTGCCTGTTACACTGGAACAGCTCGGTGTGGATGCGACACCTGAGAATCTGGAGATCATCACGTCGCGCATATGCGACGGCAACTCCGGCGTAGACGCAGAGCCTTTCCTCGTGACACACGACACAGTATATAACGCACTGATCAGCGCCGATGCCATCGGCAGAAGCTGGATAGACGACTAAAAAATGCCGGACCTTGTCCGGCATTTTTCTTAATAAGAAAACAACTGATCTTCGTTATATTCCAAAGCTTTGTATGGGAATCCCGACTCGAATTCCTGAAAACCAAATGGATCTCTCATGCACACCCGGTACCCATCAGGATCGCGCCACATGCCGATCACGTCCTTTAGGAAACCAGCCTGCAATTCTTTGCATAATACGTAATCGATCTCTTCGTCCTCCCTGTCTGCGAACTCGTATCGGATCCCCTCTGAAAGGGCGTTGCAAAACCCCAGGTGCTCATAGAATTTGTCATCGCCTATTACGAATACGGCTCCGAAGCCCATTTCTGCAGCCTTCTCAAGGCCGTGTTCGATGAGCTCACGTCCGAGGCCCTGCCCCTGAAATTCCGGCAGGATGCTTACCGGTCCGAACGTCGTCACCGGTATCTTGCTGCCGTCTCTGGCAGTTACGAATGCTCTGGCGAACATGATCTGGCCGATGAGCCGTCCGTCCTTTTCCATCACGAGATCCAGCTCAGGGATGAAGTCTTTATCCTCTCGGAAGCAGTGCAAAATATAGTGCTCCGTGCATCCCGGTCTGTACTTGTTCCAAAAGGCTTCTCTCACGAGATTCTCGGTGATCTGCTCCTCTTCAGGGCGCTCTCTTCGTATGATATGATCCATGGTTTTTTCTCCTCTTTGTTTAATGGCACTTATGCGTCTCGCAGCTGCCGCTATGGCAATTATGCCCGCCTTCGTGGTCGTGGTGATGGCACTCTGTGTCAGGGTCGTAATCCAGATGGCCTTCGATGTAGTCCTTGATTACTTCGTCTGCTATGCCTGTAACTCCCGGAAGCAGTTTGATGCCCACTTCGTTCAG
>CAMNNV010000182.1 GCA_946546075.1 uncultured Bacillota bacterium
CTTCCTCTTCCCTGCGCTTCATCTCCAGGTACTCCTCATAGTGGTAAGAGCAATAGTCGTCTTCGTCGTAGGTCGTATCCTCATCAAAGTACTCTGTCACAGCCGGGCAGATCCCTCCGAAAGGAGACTGTCCCGAAACTTTACAGACTGTTCTCTGAATGATGCCTTCGGGTTTCTCAAAGTCTTCCCATTCCTGGTTGCCGGGAAGCTCTTCCATGACAGCCTTCCAGATCGTCTTCGCAAGTCCCTGCTCCTCGGAAGTAGTCAGGTCGACGTTGTTGTCATATCCCACCCATACGGTCGCCGTGTAGCTGGGTGTGTAGCCGCAGAACCATACGTCGTTCTCGTCTGAAGTCGTACCCGTCTTGCCTGCTGTCTGCGTGGTCTCGAAGTCTGCGCTTCTTCCAGTGCCCTCGGTCATGACATCTTCCATTGCCGATGTGAGAAGCCATGCGGCCTTCTCATTGATGACACGTCTGCTTTCCGCTGTCTTGGTGCTGTCCAGGATCACATTGCCCTCGTGGTCATAGACTTTCGTGTACATCTTGGGCTCCACATATACGCCGCCGTTGGCGATCGCGGCATAGGCGCCGTTCAGCTCAATGTTCTTGACGCCATGTGTGATGCCGCCCAGTGCGATCGTCTGGTTTACATCCGTGAATGTTTTCCCGTCGATCTCCTGGCCGTCCACCAGTGTGGAGATGCCGAATTTCTGGGCGTAATCATATCCCACTCTCGGGCCGAGCTCTGTCAGCACCTTGACGGTAACGATGTTCATCGACTGCACGATACCCTGTCGCAGCGTGGACAGGCCTTTGTAGCCCTTATACCAGTTGCGGATCGGAATTCCGCTCTCATAATCATAGGGTTCGTCGATCTCTGAAGATGCGAGGGTGAACTCTCCCGTATCCAGAGCAGGTGCATATGTGGTCAGGACCTTAAAAGTCGAACCCGGCTGACGGAGGGTGTCCGTGGCCCTGTTCAGTGTTCTGTTCGCATTTTTGTCGCCGCGGCCGCCCACCATGGCCAGCACATGTCCTGTGGACTGGTCTTCTATGGTCAGAGAGATCTCCGGCTGGGGCGCAAGGCTGATATTCTCCGTATATTTTTGCTTATCGGGATTGCTGATGACCGAGTTGCGGTAATCCTCGATGTCGCTCTTTGCATCTTCTTCCGAATCGTACATCAGGTCGGCGTCCCAATCCTGCTCGGCCAGCCAGTTGGCAAGGCTGTTGCTGTCATAATTGGAGGTCGTTCCGTCCTCGTTGATGACTGACAGCTTATAGCTGAGAATGTAGTTGACGTCCTCCGGATAGTTTCCGGAATCTTCGCTGCACTCCTCATCACAGATCGCCTGGATCTCCGGATCCAGTGTCGAATAGATCTTAAGGCCGCCGCTGTAAAGAAGTGAGTAGGCTTCCTCCTCCGTCTTTCCCGCGTCTTCCTGGAGATCCTTGAGGATCTGGGTCTGCAGAGCATCTACAAAATAGGAGTTGATGCGGTTGTCTTCCACCTGCTTTTTGATATTGACTTCCTTGATCCTGGTATAGACGTCATCGGCCTCAGCCTCATCCAGCTGCTTCTGATCGATATAGCCCTGATTTAGCATGTACTGCAGAACGACGTCACGTCTCTGGGCATTCTGCTCCGGGTAGATGATCGGATCGAACTGCGTGGGGTTCTGCGGAATGCTTGCGATGACCGCGCACTCGGAGATTGAGAGCTCGTTGCAGGATTTGTCAAAATATCGCTGCGAAGCCGCTTCCACGCCCAGCGTACCGTGTCCGAGGTTGATCGTATTGAGGTAATTGAGAAGGATCGTATCCTTGCTCATCGTTTTCTCAAGCTCGATCGCGCAGTACTGCTCCTGCAGCTTTCTCTTGATCCTCTCCACCTTCGTCTCATTGGTCCACTCCGTGAAGACATTGTTCTTGATCAGCTGCTGGGTGATCGTGCTGGCGCCCTCTGAAAAGTTGCCGGTGGTCAGTCCGATCACGGCCGCACGCAGAATACCGGGGGCATCGATGCCGTTGTGCTCATAGAATCTCTCATCCTCGATCGCAACAAAGGCATGCGCAAGATCATCGGTGATCATATCCCCGGATACAGGGATTCGGTTGGAATCGGCAGAGACCAGCTTGGCGATCTGCGCTTCGTTGGAATCATATACGAATGAAGAGAATCCCTTGGGACTTACATCGATGACCGTATTGCCCGGCGCGCTGTCTATTACGCTGCGGAAAATGCCGACACCGAATCCGACGCCCGCAATGCACAGCCCGATCACACCGACCAGAAGAAGCTGTCCGGCTCCGAGAAGGATCTTCTTAATCCTTTTCCGGCTCTTAGTGGCAAGATAATCCTGCCTGTTTCGTATTCCTCTTCTGCCAAAATTCATATAATGAACCTTTTCCTTTCAATAATTCATCTCAGTATTATAGCAAAAGAAGTCATAAGAATAAAGAACTTCACAAAATTGTCACTTTATTTTGATTTTCTTCTCCTGTAAAT